>JAOKFZ010000001.1 GCA_028247315.1 Bacteroidia bacterium
ATGCCAGAAGACAAGTTTGAGGTCTTTGATATTTCTACTATACTGCAGAGCACCAAAGACCTTTTTAAGCAATCTGAAAACGCAGAAATCGTTGCTAACTTAGAACCAGAAATATTGGTTCTTGCCGATCCAGAACAGGTAAAGCGTGTGTTTAATAATTTGATTAAAAACGCCATACAAGCTATACCCGACACCCAAAAAGGTAGAATAGAAATCGACTTAACAACCATTGATTCTACCGTAAGCATCACTATCAAAGACAACGGGAAGGGTATTCCTATAGAGCACTACAAGAAGGTATTTGTACCCAACTTCAGTACCAAAAACTCTGGAATGGGACTTGGTTTGGCTATCTGTCGCAAGATTATAGAGAGTGCAAAAGGTACAATCACTTTTGTATCCAAAATGAATACAGGGACCACATTTACCATCACATTACCACGCAATGAAAATACTTAAACTCCTTCTCTTGGTGAGTCTCTTTGCATGCGGCAAAAAGCCAATGAACACAAGTTTTAGTAAATTGATAAAAGCGAAAAGATACACCGTGCTCATGTTCATAGCACCTGATTGTCCTATGTGCAAAACACTGTCAACCCCTTTCTCAGTATTGGTAGATGAATATCCTGACGTACAATTTTTGATGGTACACAGCGGAATGCACTATGACCCTATGGAGATCAATATGTTCGCTACCGAGACAAAAATAAAAACGCGCATTTTTAGAGATTACACTTACGAAGTGGCTACCCAACTAGGAGCTACGGTGACACCAGAGTTTTTCTTAATAGACAGCTCCGCCAATATTGTGTATAATGGTTTGCTCGATGACCGCTTGCTCGCCTTGGGCAACTATAAGCAACAATGGAGTAAACACTACCTGAAAGATGCCCTAGATGCAACACTTGCAGGTAAAAAACCTAAACTGACCAAAACGAATCCGGTAGGTTGTGTTTTGGAATATTAGTGTTTTCTATATTTTATCAATCGCAAAGACCAATATACCACATTGAGAAATAGACCCATAAATAGGGTAACTCCCCATGTGCGTGGATGCTCAAACGGATTGATAAATCGATCACCGATATCATAAATAAGAGCAAATGGTTCTGCTAAAATATCCCAACTATTCCAGCGTAGATACCTTCCCAAGTAAATTCCAAAACTGCCAATAAAGAGCAATACCGACGAGAATAGTGGAATAACAAATCTATACTGCAGCAGTCCTTTGAGTCTTGAGGCAACCAGGTAAGTTTTTAGAATTTTCTCTATGTCCCACAGACTCATAAACCCAAACAGAAGACCTACCCAAGCAAAGCAGAGGATAAGAAGCAGGTCAAACCATATAGGCATACCAAGTGCCAACTTGAGGTGAAAAAGATCCGTAAGAATGTACGGTGCATTGGGAAAGAAGAGTAACCATGTGGCCAGCAATGCTAGCACAGCCAGCTTCTTTTGTTGTAGTTACGGATAGACTATAAGCATACTACTGAGTGCCCAAGGGATGAAAGCTAGGAACAGATTCCAGTTGAGAAAAAGGAACGTTGGCGAAGCCGAATAAAAGACCCTGACAATGGATAAGACCAAGCACATAGTGCTAAAGGCCAAGAGTAGGATAGTCTCATTGAATCGGCGAGCGTGTCTGAGTTGGGTAATCATGATTTTATTGATACGTAAAATAGACTAACCAGAATTGATGCCAGATAGTGCATCACAAAATCAGAATGCTATAAAGGGATACGTTTATTGGATGAATGAGATGTACGAGTAATTATCCAGAAGACCCAACAACACAATAATTCCTGCAGTGAGGATTCACGTATAGAGCAATTACTAATCACTCCCTAACTCAGGCTTTTTATACGTATCTATGTGTCTCGCTTTTTTCTCGTCGTAGATATCTGCAATACGCACAAGTATCATTGTTTCCTCTACATCCCCAAAATCTGGGTTCATAGCTGTGCCAAATGTCTTCATGGTTGGCGATAGACTCATATAGCTATTGATAAGCGGCGGTATATTCTCTCCACGCTCACGCACGTAGCTATTGAGTACCTTGTGTGCTTGTTTATAGTCTAGCCCTTCTATAGATGCTTTAAAATCTGATACATCCGAAACAATACCTTGCGAGTGTATCGGTAGTATGAGATTCTCTTTATCTTCGAAAAAGTAGTCCATAAAATACAGTAAAGCATCGCGAGCTTCTGTATTGTATGAGGTGTACATCGTCACCTTACCACTGTAGTATTGTATGTGGGGTGTATCTACCACTATAGCTCCTAATCCATCCCAAAGATTATCTAACGCAAAAATGCCTCTTCGCGAACCTGCTCTTGGCTGAAAATTGGGCTGCACCCAACTTCTACCTAGTTCTATAGTAGTAGGTAGGTAGTCATTTATAAACTTATCTGAGTAGTTGAAATAATGTCCTGTAGATAACTCCAAAGGGCGGTCATCTTTTATCCTAGCACAATCTATAAAGCGATACCCCCCTATAATCTCCTCAGCCACTGGAGCCCATACTATGAGCTGTTCGTAGCAATTCTCACTAGTGTCATAGCCATCTATGTCATACGACTTGCCGGTGCCACCACCTGCACTTGCAAAGGTAAGCTCACGTAGTCTTCCTATCTCCTTCATTACGTTAGGACTGTTGTGATGATTTACAATGTAAATCTCATTTTCGCCTTTATTGGTAATACGCACAAATCGCTCTTTGGTAAGCTCGCTTTTAAGTACGTCAAGGGACACAGGAGGTGCTATGTAATCTAAGTTCTGTGGCATTCTATTCTTTCAGTGCGTACGCTAATTCTTTTATTTTTTGTGCCCAAGATCTATCCTTCATTATTTTTTGATCGAGCTCATCTGGATATATAGGCTTTCCAAAGATAATTTTAATCGTCGTATTTTTTTGTTTAAAAAGCTCGTTCACTAGATAGAGCATTTCAATATTGGCTTTAATCCCCACTTTCTCACGAAGGTTGCTCAAGTTATAGAAAAAACTTGATAGTTTGCCTTCAATAATAACAGGAACAATGGGCACATTATGCTTGCGTGCTCGAGTAACGAAGGTCTTTTTCCACTCCAAATCTTTCACTACACCTTTTGTTCGTCGGCTGACAAGACCCGCGGGAAAAATCACTACACTCTCGTCATTAGCAAGTACAGAGTCGACATTTTTCAAGGAGGGAACAGCCGTGTTACCGTGTTTGTTCACTCCTACAAAAATATCTTGCATTGGCTTTAGATTGAGCAAGATATCATTGGCTATGAATTTAATGTCTTTGCGATAGTGCGAAAACTGATCTATGAATGCAAGAGCATCCATACCGCCAAGTGGGTGATTACTGGCAAACGTTACACCACCTGTTTTTGGAGCATTTTCAACACCTTCTATAGTTGCAGTGATATTGAACTCGGCTATGACGTTTCTACAAAACTGTACGCCGCTTACTCCTTCATTATCAGCGATAATACGATTCACCTCATCTTGCCAAATGATTTTTTTAAGGTAATTGAGAATAAACTTAGGGAGTCTATTAAATAACTTCGGATTCTTATCCGCTATTATCTTCTCGATATCTATAAACTTATCTGCCATTGTAAGCCCGCGAAAATAGCTAAGTAGAAGAAACTTCTACCATTCGTTTGATAAAGTTGAACACACTCTCCTACCTTTGTAGCACGTGAAGAAATTAGCACTCATATTTTTAATAGGAATATTAGCAACAGCCTGCACTAAGAGTACTGACTACAACTACTCTCAAGACATCGCTCCTATCCTACAAGAAAACTGTACATCATGCCACAGAAGTGGCGGAGCTGCCCCCTTTTCGCTTACTACTTTTCAGCAGGTAAATCGTAAAAAAAATACCATCCTAGCCGTCACTCAAAGCGGACTCATGCCACCATGGCCTGCAAATAGGAAATATTCGCATTTTATAGGCGAACGCTACCTTAGCAATACTGATAAAGATAAAATAAAACATTGGATACGAGAAGGTGCTCCCGAGGGAGACACTAGCTTACTCCCTCCACTACCTGAGTACGATGCATATAGTCAAATAGGCAAGCCCGATACTACTCTATGGTTTGACAGTATATTGATAACCGGCAATAGCAGAGACAAGTTTTACATCGCCACACTACCCATAGCATTGAGCAAAAATAAATATGTGAAGGCATTGGAATTTTTGCCAAACCAGAACAACCTTGTACACCACATGAATGGCCGATTGCTCAATTATGAAGAAGGCAACAAAGCAAGTGTAACAGAAGGACGCCGCATACTAAACCTCGAGGTAGACGAAGCAGAATATGTAGACCAATTCAATGCTCTACAACTCGCAAACGATGACGGCACACGCCCACAGCAGATCAACTCCGCAGTAAACTATCTCCCGGGTGTTCAAGCACAAATTTACCCAGAAGGAATCGGTGGCTTTAGGATGAATAAAAAGTCGATATTGATAGCAGACGACATCCACTTTGGGCCAATACCGCAAGATAAATGGGACCACAGTAGAGTTAATATTTTTTTTAGTGATGCTCCGCCCAAAAGGCCCATACGCGAAGTTATGCTCGGCACCAATGGAGCAAGTAAAATCATACCCCCACTTGTAATTCCTGCGGGAAAAATTACTTCGCATACAACTTTTCTCAAAATACCAGAAGACATCAGTATACTCACCATCAATCCGCATATGCACCTACTGGGCAAAAGTTTCAAGGCATATGCACTCACACCTACTCAAGACACCATACGGCTCATTAGCATACCGCAGTGGGATTTTAGATGGCAATATTTTTACACTTTCCCCACTATGCTCAAGATACCTGCGGGTAGCGTGATATACGTAGAAGCAGCGTATGATAACACCGCAAAAAATCAAAACAACCCACATAACCCACCGCAAAAAATACGTGAACGTTTAGACAATGGTGGAGCAGGAATGCGTACGACAGACGAAATGCTGCAGTTTATTATTACCTGGTTGCCGTACCAAACTGGCGATGAGAATGTGAGTTTGAAAGTGGAATAGTTCTCGTTATCCTTCAATAAAACCAGTAGAAAAGAACCGAAGAAGACTATTCGTCCTAATTTTGCCCTAGAATAAAAAACCAAACAACACTGTATGAGTAATATATTAGATAAACCATCCCCAGAAGCCAAAGCTCTTTCTCTTTTTTTAATGGCCTACAAGACGTCAAGTCCTGAACATAAAGAAAAGTATAAACGCATCAAAAAGCAGTGGAGTAAGGTGCTAAATGAAGAACTCAGCAGTGAGGAGTATACCCAAGAGGTGCAAGACACACTAGAATCCTATGGAGGCTACACCGAAGTAATACAGAAAACGGTAAAGTTCTATATCGAAAAATCAGGCGAGTGGACCTTAAAAGGAGACGATCAATACTGCATAGATGCGAGAAAAGTGGCAGACAATCTATCCAGTGAAGATTCCGGTAAGTAAGACACAGAATAAGTTTGTCATGCCTGATATACTTACGAAGCACTACCAACATCGTACCACTGGTACTGCAAAGAAAGTGACTTGCCAAAAGTAATTTATTTGACCAAGTGCGTTGATGCGTCCGCTAGGATATTGGGCACCTCCAAAGACCAAATAATTTACCAGATTTCCGAAACAATAATATCCTCTTTGTGTTGTCTAAGAACATGAAACATCCACGTATATTTAGAGTAGATAAACTAGATTAAGTCAGCACGATGAAGAGCATATCATACATAGAAGATCAGATATTAGCGTTGAGAAATCAACTCAAAAACCATACGCTCTACGATCACTTGAGCGATGTAGAGGACATAAAAATATTTATGGAGAATCACGTTTACGCTGTATGGGATTTCATGTCGTTATTGAAAAGTCTTCAAAAAAGCCTTACACACATTGGTACTCCTTGGACTCCTACTCAAAACCCAACACTTTCTCGATTTATAAATGAAATTGTTCTCGGAGAAGAAAGTGATGTCAATGAGTTGAATGAACCCAAAAGTCACTTTGAAATGTACTTAGACGCCATGTCTCAAGCTGGTGCAGATACAGATAAGATAGATATCTTCATCCACCATATCCAATCTGGAAAATCAGTAGACGATGCGTTGAATGCTATTGATGTAGACCCAAGAATAGCCGACTTTGTAAGGTTCTCATTCTCCATAATTGAAACAGATAATGCACATATGGTAGCCTCTGCATTCACGTTTGGACGAGAGGATGTCATTCCAGATATGTTCATTGAAATATTAAAAAAATCAGATGGCAAGCATGCATCTTACAGCAAGCTCACCTATTACCTCGCACGACACATAGAACTGGATGGGGATGAACACGGACCACTTTCCCTTAAAATGGTGTCTGAGCTTTGCGAAAATGACGATGAAAAATGGAGAGAAACGCTCTATGTAGCAAAGCAGTCATTGCAAAAGAGAATTGAATTGTGGGATGCCATAAGTGAACTCATGCAAAACGCAAAACAGCTTACAGCTAACGCATAGTATAAACTCCTGAGGGAGATACTATTTTCCTAAGAACCACTTACTACCTAAAATCTAACGTACGCGAATCGATAGTGACTACTTTGCGTTTCATTTTTTTCTGTATCACGCCGAAGTGGTGTGTGTCTTCTTCTGTGACAAACGTAATGGCCTCCCCAGGGTTTTCTGCTCTACCCGTTCTACCTATACGGTGTACAAAATCCTTAGGACTTCTAGGCAATTCGTAATTGATAACATGGGGCAAAAAGGCAATATCGATACCCCTAGCCAATAAGTCTGTAGACACCAATACACGAAGTTTCCCGTTTGTGAATTTGGTAAGCGAATCTTTACGACTCCCTTGGCTTTTTTTACTGTGTATTGCCTTAGCATCAACACCATTTTTATTTAATTTCTCCGCTACTACATCTGCTTGATACGTAGACGATGTGAAGACCAAGACCTGTTTCATTTCATTGCTTTTGATCAGGTGACGCAGTAGCGGACCTTTCTTCTCCAGTGATACGCCGTATGCTACTTGATTGATTAGTTCTATATCTACCGGTTTAGCTTCTACTTTTACTACCGTAGGATTGTTCAGCAATACGCGTTCTATGGCTTCTACTTCTGGGCTCAGCGTGGCAGAGAAGAGCAAGTTCTGACGTCGCTTTGGTAAAAGAGCAAAAATCCGGTCCATCTCGTCTTTGAAACCCAAGTTCAACATTTTGTCCGCCTCATCTAGAATAAGTGTACTCAAACTCTCAAAATGCATGGCATTGGACTCTTTGAGCTCCAACAATCGTCCGGGAGTAGCGACCAATATATTGAGGTGTTGCATACCCATCATCTGTGGATTGATAGATACCCCACCGTGCACTGCCATAGATTTCAACCTAAACGGCAACTCCTCCGAAAAGGAACGGAACACCTCCTCAACCTGAACAGCCAATTCTCTGGTAGGAACCAATACCAACACATTGATGTGTCTATTCTTGGTAGTAGTAAGGCGTTCAAGATTTTGAATGATGGGCAGTACATAAGCAGCCGTTTTACCCGATCCCGTAGGAGCTATTCCCAGCACATCCTTGCCCTGCAATATAGTTGGTATGGCTTGCTCCTGAATGGCAGTAGGCTCGGTATAATTTTGTTTGACTGTAGATCGGAGTATGTACGGAGTAAGTCCTAATGCTTTAAACGTCATGTGATGGCTGATATAAAATATGGGTGCGAAGGTAGGATTTAAAACGCCTTGGTGGTTCTATCGATATCTAGCTTCTTGAGCTTGTCTTTTTTAAAACATTGAGGGCACAACTACTAACGGGCAGTCAATGGCGGATGTATCATAGTTATTCCTCTCAAGCCAAATGCATCAATACCTCATCTGTCAAATTTAAGCTGTAGTCATTCACCTTTGGGTGCGTAGGCATCCAACCCAGCAAAAACCGCATAAAGTCTGCAACAGCGAGTGGATACATTTGTCTCCACTCTACTTCTATAGCTGCACTAAATGCGAGAGGACCTATACTAGACTTTAGCTCTAAAAAGTAGTAATCAAGCAACTCCGTTTCGTACTTTTTACAATCATCCCCAGACATACAACTACCGAGAAAATAAGCTACGTCTTTCATTCCGCAGCCACCACCTACATATTGAAAATCAACTGCAGCGACTTCTTTACTGTCTTCCGAAAAGCAGAAATTAGCCACCTTTGCGTCTCCATGTATTAGAGTTTGGTGAATGCAGTTGTTTAGCATTTCGTCTATGCGGTGTGCCTTGGCTTTGAGTTCTGGATGTACCATTTTATTCCACTCTTCTGGTCGTGTATCCAGGTGCCAGTAGCTTCCAATTTCCCATAAACCTGTTGGATTTTCTTTTAGATACGTAGCATGAAAATTGGCCAGCCATTGCAAACACACTTTCACTTCTGAGAGACTAAGTTCTTGTTTGCGTAGCGTAAAATTGGCGTCCAAATCTTCCAATACAATCCATTGATTTTCGCCTGCTACATACGCACCAAAAAACTCAGGAGTACGACACATGGTATTGGTCAATTGGTTAAAGTGTGTATACCAGTGTGCCTCTACTTCATAGGATTTCACCTTTCGAGCGTGTGATTTATCTGTATTCCAGCCACGTGGATGTAACAATACTTCGGGTGATGAGATACACTTTACTACTACCGTATCGTGTACAGCATCTTCTAGCTTGTACCGCGAAATCGCACCATAACCACTCCACAAAGATTGGATGACTTCTACCTCTTCGCAAGCAGAAGCTTGCTCTAGGTTCAGCAGATAATTCTTAAAATCGTGATGCATTAGATTTGGCTTCAAAAGTACTTCATCTGGCACATTGGTTACGGCTCATCTTTTCGGTAATTTTGTAGCTGATAATCGATACATCAAGCTCCATCACTATTGAAATTGAAAAACACCTTATCCGTAGAACATATATTTGACAGAAATAGGGATTGGCTTTTCGCTTTTACCCAAGATTTTGCTGAAAGGAAGAAGTGGGACAAGCAAACGAAATCAATGAAATTCCTTAATGGTTTTAGTACGTTAGAAAAAGGAGCTCAAGTCTATACAGAATCAATAGAAGGAATACGAATGGATACAGAATATTTATCCTTCGATGCACCCAATAAGATTTCCATCCGAATGTTGAATCGATCTTCCCTTTTCTCTTTATTCATAGGCACATGGCATTACATTCAATTAGCAGAGGATAGAACTTCCTTAAAAATAACCTACCAATTTAGCTTACGGTTCCCCTTTATTCTCATCAAAAAATTGGTCTCTAGGCGAATCAAAGCTAACATTACGAAGAAACTAACCGACCTTGAAATACATCTCAGTAAATTAACTTCATAGACAAAACAATACCTAGTTGACACCACAAAAACCTAACAGTAGCTTCATCTACACGTTCAATTACGACTACCACCACGAAGAGTTGTGTAAAATGGAGTGCCGACAAATATTTGGCCCGAAAATGACGCATAAGCTTCTCTTTTCGGATCTTAAAATAGACCCCAGTATTAGTCCTTTTATCAAAAGCAGATTGGATATCATTACTTCTTCAGACGACTACGTAACGTTCTTATCCCGCATTAAAGACCAACACATAGAGCTGCACGATTTCACAGTGGAATATCTCATTTTGAAAGGAGATACGACCCAAAAACCTGAAAGACGGGAGAAGCAAAAAGACATTGGATACTGCATAGAAGGTAGGCCAGATTTTCAGCATCCGGTTATCACCTATGCAGTGTGCTACTATGAAGGCATGTGGCATTTTGGGGTTTTGCACAAAGAGAATGCGGCATGGCACAAGCACCGTCAGAAGCCTCACTCGTTCAGTAACTCAATAGGTACTATCATAGCCAAAACCTTGGTAACCATAGCGTCTAAGGGCGTGGCCAGCAGCAAATTGCTGGACGCTTGCTGCGGTGTAGGTACGGTAATGCTTGAGGCGTGTATCTCTGGCATACACACAGATGGCTGTGACATCAATGTGCGAGCGTATCAACACGCACTGAAAAACTTAGCACACTATGCGTATACGGCAAATGTCTATCACTCCGACATAAAGGATCTAGAACAGAAGTATGATGCGGCTATCATAGACCTACCGTACAATCTCTACAGCGTTACCACAGAAGACATCGCCTCACATATCATTGCCGCTACAGCTGCTTTGTCTAACCGATTAATCATTGTATCAATAGCCGACATAGAACCTGTGATAAACGCCGTAGGACTCCAAGTGGTAGACTATTGCACCGTGGTCAAAAGAGGAAAATCCTTCTTTACCCGTAAGATATGGGTATGTGAAAGCTCGCATACGCAAGACCATTAACAACTACACTTTATACGATGCACAACGATATATTATTTTGCCACATTAAAACAGTTGCTACAACTCATTTATAATCCTATAATTGACCATTGGAAAAATTAATCCATAAAATAGAGAATCAGATGCCATTGAGTGAAGATGCTAAAAAGCATCTTTTTACCATTGCGAAAGAAAGAAAAGTGTCCAAAGGATCTACGCTCATAAGAGAAGGACAAAGCGTAAAGAAGACATTCTTTGTTACAGATGGTTGCCTGAGATCCTACAGCATAGATAAAAACGGGAAAGAACACACCCTTCAGTTTGCTGTGAGAAACTGGTGGATCAGTGATTTTATTGCCATATATACTGGAGAGCTAGCAACCCTTAACATTGAGTGTTTGTCTGACTCAACGGTCATAGATTTTAACACCCAAGAACTGAATGACATACATACACTCTTTCCCGAGTTCGAGGCCTTTCAGCGAAACAACTTAGAACGTCATGTGGTAAGCCTGCACAAAAGGATACTGAATCAAATGCAATTAACGGCAGAGGAACGATATGATCTATTCCTAGAACAATATCCAGATATAGAGCAGCACACGCGTAATTATCACATTGCTTCCTACCTGGGTATCACCCAACAAAGCCTGAGTCGTATACGCGTAGCTAAAACCAAAAAATAACTTTCTTACCATAGGGTAATTTTATTGCACAAACAAGGAGCTACAATTGCACCATATTATCATATGGAGTTATTAGATAAACTAAATTGGCGGTATGCTACGAAAGCAATGAACGGCCAGAAAGTACCGCAAGAGAAAATTGAGAACATTCTAGAAGCAATCTCACTCGCTCCGACATCAAGTGGATTACAGCCTTTTGAAGTGTATGTGGTGACAAGCCAAGAAGTCAAAGAACAGATCAAACCCATTGCTTGGAATCAGTCAGTCATTACAGATTGTTCGCATCTATTGGTCTTTGCTGCATGGGATACCTACACAGCAGACCGTATCAATACAATGTTTGACCTTACCAACGAAGTTCGTGGTTTCAAAAATGAAGGATGGGAAAATTACCGCCAAATGCTTCTTGACAACTATCCGCAAAAAGATGCTGAAGAGAATTTCAACCATGCAGCGAAACAAGCATACATAGCCTTCTCACAAGGAATAACGGCAGCTGCATTTGAAGCGGTAGACAGTACGCCTATAGAAGGGTTCAACCCTGCAGCTCTAGATGAAATATTGGGCCTACGCAAAAAAGGACTACGAAGCTGTGTTATCCTTACCTTAGGATACAGAGACGCTGACAAAGACTGGTTAGCAAACCTAAAAAAGGTCAGAAAAAGCAGAGCAGATCTAGTGACAGAAATTGATTAATAAGTAAGAAACCAAACATAAAAACAACATCATGAAAAAAATTTTAATTGGATTAGTAGGCTTCCTAATAGTAGCATGCATAGCATTATACGTTACCACCAGACCAACACTAGAAGCAGATGGCTCGTATAGCCCATCTAAGCTTGCTTTGATGCTAGCGACCGTGCAAAAAACTGATTTTGAAAACATTACCTACGAAAAATACCAAGGAAACAGGTCGAAGATATTAGTCATCTTCACGGAAAACAAAGACTTGAAAATGCAGAATGACAAACTGTTTTCTACCGGAAACCATCCTATAGAGGCACTTCTTCCGATGTTGCACCTTAAAAATGCAGGTTTCGATTTTGAAATTGCCACTCCTACAGGGAAACCGGTTGTCTTCGAAATGTGGGCATTCCCAGAAGAAGATGAGAACGTGAAAGCAATTTATGCTGAACTCAAAAGCAGTTTTGAAAACCCAACAAGTCTCGCTGAATTCGTTGACTCTTCATTCAAGAATAGTGAATCGTATGCGGCTGTATTTGTTCCTGGCGGGCATGGAGCTATGATCGGTATTCCCGAAGATAGAAACGTAGGCAAGACATTGACTTGGGCACACACCAACGATTTATTCACCATCAGTCTTTGTCACGGACCAGGGTCTTTCCTATCTACTACACTTGATGACCAGACGTTTATCTACGAAGGTTACAATATGGCGGTATTCCCAGATGCTATAGACAAGCAGACGCCAATGGTGGGATACCTACCCGGTCAAATGCGTTCTGGAGTAAGTGAAAGACTACAAAACCTAGGAGCTACTATCGTAAATACAGCATCTGATGCTACTGTATGTGTAGACCGAAAACTAATCACAGGAGCAAGCCCACTAGCATCTAACGAGCTAGGCAAGCTGGCTGCCAATACCTTATTGAAAGAATTGGAATAAATCACTCCAAAGTAGAATCCATCGTCAATGCAACTTTAACTGCTTTGACGATTGATAATTATTAAGCTAAGAATAGCGGTTTGGACATTTGCCTGAGCCGCTATTTTTTGTTTTCCAACACCATATCCTTTCCCTCGCCAAGTCTTTCAATTTATGCATATTTTCGCCCTATACAAAGATGAACGCAACACACGGGAATACACTGCTAAATTATATCACCGATATACTGAAAAATATGCCATCTGGCTGGTTGAGCCTTACCACGCACCGTCTCGATATCTATGATGAGTCGCAGGCTAAAACACAGTTCATCAACCAATTTGAGCAGCTATACAAAACCAACAATACAGTTACTGCAGCCTTATCCGAGTTACCCACTGCATACGATTACATCAGACTAGGTCATCCCCTATCGTGTATATTGGAATGGGCTATTGCAGACATAAACCAGCTGAAACCAGCGAGTGTCATCAGTTTCTCTTCTCAGACCACGCCTATACTTGCCGTACTTCGAAAAAACGTATTGGACAACAAGAAAACGCAAATTGTCTACACAGACGAACTCCCCATTTCTTTTGATACAGAAACAATAAAGAGTGTATACGGCTACAACTTTGAGGTAAAGCACGTAGCATCTGCGGATGCCATTCCTCCTTTTGACGGCAGCACTATTTTCGTATCTCAGCGAAACGATATGTCTACCATGGCTTCCAATGACACGGTTGACTTCTTTGTAAATCTACACCCACATTTTGGGAGTGTTTTACTGGTAAATGGTCCGCAGAACGAAAGCTATATCTCAGACATACAGCACGTACGTAGAAGAGAAACCATCGCAATGACACCCGTAAATTGCCTTGCTGCTCTACATGCACTTGTAGGAAACTCCTCTGAAAAGCCGTATAACCGTGTAATCGCTGATAAAGCAAGTACCGTGAAATCGATACAAGAAATAACCGGTGCTCCTACCACCGCCCTAGTAGGTTCCAGTGGGTTGTCTATACAGTATGCCATAATGATGGGACTGGTACACCATGCCAACGAAAACCATGCAGGGAAAGCCATAAAATTTGTAGTACCTACCAACTGCTATGGTGGCACCAATGACCAAGCCAGAAGAGTAGCTGCTTGCATAGACAATGTGGAAGTAGTAGACTTAGCAGTGGATGGAGAAAACGATATGGTACAAAGCATAGATGCCGTTTTAACACAGATAGCACACCAAGATGCTATTCCGTATATCATAGCCGAGATACCTACCAACCCACGTGTAGAAGTGCCCAATTTGGTAGCACTACGAGACACACTAGCCAAAGAACGTAAAACCGCTACAGGTACAGTAGCTACAGACCCCGTATTCATACTCGACCAAACGTTTTGCCCCAATGTACTTTTCTTGGGCGAAGGCGAAATACTCTCAACCGTACGAGCACTTTCGTATGCCAGTGGATCTAAATTTCCCAGTGGCGGAAAATGTACAGCAGGCTATGTAGTAGGAAACAAAAAAGCAGAAGATGCAATGGCTAAAATAGAACTGCACTTGAACCTCTGTGATAACGAAGCTACCCACCTACAGTATGAACTGCTCGCACAACAGCTGCCGTCTATGAACCAGCGAATAGCAGAAGCCTACAGCAACACACGCGACTTTGTAAACTTCATACACGCCACATTGCCTACAGCAAAAATCAATTTTGTATCCGAAGAACTCGCAGAGCAAGGATTTACCCCCTCGGTATTTTCACTCGACCTGCCTACCAAAGGAAACTCCGAAGCCGAAAGAGAAGCATACAAACGAGAACTAAATCATACGCTTATTGGCAAGATGATCACCCAGATACCCCACGAGAGCAAGTACTGTGTAAGCTACGGTCAACTCAACGGGTGCTACTGGACCATACCAGCTACATCTACTCAAGGTACTACCAAAGAAGGCGACAAGGACTACATAGCCCGTGTAGCACTCTCTGCCAACATGGATTTGGACAAACACAAAGAAGTCTTTGCCGAGTTTGTAAAGGGAATCGCTTAAGCACCCTGTATTCCAACACCTCTCACTTCGGTAAGCTTTCCTAGCAGTAGGAGTATCGTGTTCTGTTTTTCACGCAAGTCATTTGCGTTGCCCAACCGTATAATGTCCTACAGCCCAGTATAAAAATGCTACCACTATTCTGTGCTCAGATTTGCTAAACAATCTCCGTTCCCAACCGTTTATTTCACTATGCACATCACCAAAACAGACATCGCAACCATGAACCGCATAGAGCGACTCAACCTTATCAACTCACTGTCTGGCATCAAACCTGCCAATCTCATAGGCACTGTAGATGCAGATGGCAACGAGAATTTGGCCATATTTAGCTCAGTGGTACACTTGGGCAGCAATCCAGCCTTGTTTGGTTTTATCCTAAGACCACGCGGAGATGTTAGAAGACATACACACGAAAACATCTTAGCTACAGGCGTGTACACCATCAACTTTGTGCATACCCATTTCACTAAAGAAGCTCACTACACCAGTATAAAAGCAGACAACGGCACCAGCGAGTTTGGCATGTGTGGCCTTACTCCGGAGTATCTAGCCGATTTCAAAGCCCCATTTGTACAGGAGAGTGCCATCAAACTGGGCATGTCTTTCCAGCAAGAGGTACCGATAGAAGCAAACGGCACCAGTCTCATCATAGGGCAAGTAGAGCATATTCTACTGCCAGACGGAGCCATGGCCGACGGAGGACACTTGGACCTCGGAGCACATGCCGTTGCGGGTATCAGTGGCCTCAATACGTACTATTCGTTTCAGAAAGAAGCACGCTACCCGTATGTAAGAGATGGATATACCCTCGAAGATTTGGACTAGTCCATTACAAACCCATTTTTTCTGTCCCTCATTGCAATATCTGCTTTACGCTAGAGCTGGCCACTCTGGAGGTATATTGGCCCATTTTCTACCCAAAGAGCTTATTGTGTCAGCTCTTCGTCAACTCACGGTCAGGCCTTTGTCATTGTACTCTATGACAGGGCAAAACCGTTGCAATTCTCCCTTTTTATCATTAATATCAGCTTTACACGAAGCGAAAAGCCTGTTTCTAGCACCCTAGTTATACTATTTTTTTTAGAAGCAGACCTGCCGTTTCGGTTGGTGCAAAAAACAGATGCTTGCACATAGCGAAACAGCGTCTGTATGATGTTGGTGAAACAAGAAAGCCCAGCGGTACGGTCGAAACACGAGTACTATAAAATGAGGACCATACCAATCGGAAATGAATTTTAAATGACCCAACAAAATTTTCGTGCCCTGTGCGTATGGGGCCTACTTAAATATTTAAAAAACATGAAAAATTCAATTTTTAAAAAAAGCATCTTAATTTTAGTAGCAAGTCTATTCTCGCTTACCTCAATGCATGCTACTTTGGCACCCAATGCTTCACATGACGGCATAGATCAAGTAGATAGACGTGTCGTTGTTGATGGGTCTATAACGGATTCTGATGGAGGCAAATGGAGCTATAAAGGTTGGGTAGAAGTAGGTGGTTGGCCTTTGGGGTTGCAACATTGGGATCTTTGGATTACGTTACCAGATGGTAGCAAGTATCACTTTGAGGGCGTAGCGTATGATGGCGGCGGGAGTGGCGATAATGGTGGGCCAAGACCACTTGGTTACAAATCTCACTTGTATGATCAGACAGGTGATGAGGTTAGTCTGAACCTTATACCTTGGGGGCCTATTATTCAAGACATTGAGGCTACTATTAATCGTTCTGAATTATGAGAAATAGTAATCTATTGTTATCTGCATTGATACTGTTATCTATTTTTTCGTGCAAGGAAAATATAGAGACTACTAATCTACAGGCTAAAGTAGTAGGGGAATGGACCGTAACTTCTACAGAACCGATAGTCCACGATAGTGCTTCAAGCATAAATTTACAGGCTATTCTACTTCAACATGGGGTATCTCTTCTTAATATGAGAGCCTCTATATCTGCAAGTCAGTTTTCGTTTTATTCTGAGGGAGACACACTGAGCTTGACGATAATATTAATGACTATTTACCATTTAATGTTTCTATTCCGAATCAAAGTACTTCAATAACTTTTAAAATGTTATTGACCCATACTTCAGGTATAGCGGATGGGAGTGCATTAGATAATCAATATTATTATGGACAAGATAGCCCGATTGCACTTGATTCTTTCCTTCAAGATTATTTAGTTCCAGGGGGTCAATTCTATAATGCTTCAGAAAATTTTTATGCTTTTGAACCAGGAACTAAACATGAATATTCGAATATTGGAAGTGCTCTGATAGGTGTTTTGGTAGAGCAAATTTCCAATCAAGGGTTTAACACTTACTGCAAAGAAAATATTTTCGATCCTCTTGAAATGACTCACTCATTTTGGAGGCTTGACGAGTCTATCCAGTCAGGTTATTCAATTGTACAGCCCTACAATTATGTGAGTAGCGAGTATGAACCTATTCAGCACTATACATTTACAGATTATCCAAATGGCGGGCTAAGGTCTTCAGGACGGGATATGCATAAACTCCTAACTGCCTTTGTACAAGGAGGAAGTTCGAACAACCATCAACTTTTGAAGATAAGTACTATCAATTCTATGATTACTCCTCAGATTCCGTCCATTGACAATGAAGTAGGACTGCATTTATTTATTATGGATTCAGCACATGAGTTATGGGGTCATGATGGAGGTGAGGATGGAGTTGCAACAATAATGGCATTTAATCCTGTAACAAAAATTGGAGCTCTAATTTTCGCAAATCAAGGAGATGCTGAACTAGAAGAAATACTTTCTGAAGCCTATAAATTGGGATTAAAAATATAAAAAGTGGCTAACAATGTATATGAAATCATAGCACCCTACGGGATGCTACGCTTCATATACTAAACGTTTTACAAAAACAGCACTGTTAAAAGTTATTAGATTCACCACCTCAAAACAACTCCAGTTGCCTTTCTCTATCGGGATTTTCCAAGGCCAGCAGCTCTTTTTTGGCCGGCAATCCGCCAGCGTAGCCTACCAGGCTTCCATCGCTACCGACTATGCGGTGACACGGGATAATGATAGCAATGGCATTGGCTCCGTTGGCCGTAGCTACAGCACGTATGGCTTTTTCATTGCCCAGTCGCTTAGACAAGCCCAAGTACGTTTCTGTTTGGCCATAGGGAATAGCATTGAGTGCCGACCATACCCGCTGCTGAAAAGAAGTGCCTACCAGTTGCACCGGAAGATCAAACTCCTTTAGATCACCCTTAAAATACGCATCGAGCTGTTGTATGGTTTCCAACAACACCGGACTCGTGTGCTCCTCAAACTCCCCATGAAGGGCTGTTTTGATGCGGGCATCCAATGTGCTCCTCATTTTGCGGTACCGCCAGTCGGCTATGCACAAGTCATCGCCATGGCTGCCGAGCAATAATTCGCCTACAGGAGAGGTATAATAGGTAGTGTTTATAGTATTCACTGCTTGTTTTTGGTATGCGGTTAGTTCTATCGCAAACTACGATTTTCTAACACATATTTCGGGTTAAATTTGCCCCAAATAAACAACGTACGAATAGAGCGAAGCGATATTCTTGTATGCTGCTAAACAACAACACAATACAATGCACAGAACACATACTTGCGGAGAGCTAAGAGAAGCACATATAGGCCAAACGGTGACGTTGAGTGGATGGGTACAAACCCGCAGAGACTTTGGAGGAATGACTTTCATAGACGTGCGAGACCGGTATGGCATCACGCAGCTCGGTTTCAATGAGGAGCAAGACAAAGGCCTAAACGATAGAGCCCGCTCCCTCGGACGCGAGTTTGTGGTAAAAGTGCACGGTGAGGTGATAGAGCGTAGCAACAAAAACGACAAAATACCCACCGGAGACATTGAGATAAGGGTAACTGCATTTGAAGTACTAAACGCTGCACTTACACCTCCTTTCACCATAGAAGATGATACAGACGGTGGCGAAGAAATACGCCTAAAATACCGGTACCTTGACCTACGTAGAAACCCGATACAAGAAAAACTCGTATTGCGTAGCAAGCTCAATAAGGCCGTACGCGACTACCTGAATGATGCCGATTTCATTGATGTAGAAACACCGTATCTTATCAAATCTACGCCAGAAGGTGCCCGCGATTTTGTGGTACCCAGTAGAATGAACGAAGGACAATACTACGCCCTTCCGCAGAGTCCGCAGACGTTTAAGCAACTGCTTATGGTGAGTGGATTAGACAAATACTACCAGATCGTAAAATGCTTCAGAGATGAAGATTTTAGAGCAGATAGACAACCCGAGTTCACACAGATAGACTGCGAAATGTCTTTTGTAGAACGCGATGATGTACTCGACACGTTCGAAGGAATGATTCGCTCGGTGTTTAAAACCGTAAAAGACCTCGACCTGGGCGATATACCCAAACTGACCTATGACGAAGCCATGAGACGCTTTGGTAGCGACAAGCCCGATATGCGTTTTGGGATGGAACTAGCCGACCTAAGTGCTGTAGCAAAAGGGAATGGCTTTGGGGTGTTTGACAATGCCGAAAGCGTAGTAGCCATTAACGTAACCGGAGGAAACAAATACACCCGAAAAGAATTGGATGCCTTTACCGATTGGGTAAAACGTCCGCAGATAGGAGCCCTTGGCCTTATCTACTGCAGGGTAAATGCAGACGGTACGTACAAGTCTTCGGTAGACAAGTTTTTTGACCAAGACAAACTAAAAGGATGGGCAGATACTTGCGGGAGTAAAACAGACGATATTATTCTCGTACTCAGCGGAGGCACGGACAAAGTGCGTAAGCAAATGAACGAGCTGCGTCTACACATAGGCGAGCTAGAAGGCCTACGACCAAAAGATAAATTTGCGGCTTGCTGGGTAGTAGATTTTCCACTGGTAGAGCATGACGAGGAGAGCGATAGATGGCACGCTATGCACCATCCGTTTACCTCACCTATACCGGCAGATAGAGACAAAATGGAAACGGATCCAGGTGCTGTAAAAGCCAATGCATACGATATGGCCATCAATGGCATGGAAGTAGGTGGCGGTAGTATTCGTATACACGACAAATCCTTGCAGAAACGTATGTTTGACCTACTGGGTTTCACAGAAGAAGAAGCACAAGCACAGTTTGGTTTCTTGCTCAATGCCTTTGAGTACGGAGCACCACCTCATGGCGGTATTGCTTTTGGCCTCGATAGGCTATCAGCTCTGCTTTCGGGTACAGATTCTATACGCGATGTCATTGCCTTCCCCAAAAACAATATGGGACGCGATGTTATGATAGATGCTCCTGCACCGCTCAATGCGGATCAGAAGAAAGAATTGGGGATGTAACACTCCTCTTTGGAGATTTACGCCACTTCTAGCACACTCTTTTTTTCGTAGACGAGGCCTTTCCTGTACCACTAGGTTAAGGACAATTACGTGGTAGTATACACCACGATGAATGTAACAGATAAGAAATAGAGGCTCAAATTCTCCGTAAAAAACTACGGCCACAGCCAACAGCTTCGACAGCCTAGTCCAGTTTGCTCTCGTTGTATATCGCTTCTTGGTATGTGTTGTAGCAATCCAATAGTATGGGTAGCAACTCCTCCTCTTGTTCGGCGGCACTTTTGCTCATAAGAACCTGATAATCCGATTTTTCTAGAGCGTTCATTATAGCCTGTGTGGAGCAATCGCAGTATTCGTCACTTTGCATCGGAAACCGCACAGCGTATCCACCAAGATCGTCTAAGCAAGCACTGGTGAGCGATGCAGCATCACTTTCTTCCCACGTTATTCGCTTATTTATGAGCTCTAAAACGATAAGTATCCCTACTAATATCATTACCGCTATTGCCACATATTTTTGCCATTTGCTTGTCATTGTTTTATTTCCTTCATGCAATATTATTCATTCTGATGAAAAAAGATTTTCTTTGAGATATAAAAATACAGAACAAATGCAAGTACCCGGCAACACCGTAGATGAATACATCAGCAATATACCCGAAGAACGGCAATCCGTATTTTCCCAACTGCGTAACGTAATTTTAACAAACCTACCGAAAGGCATGGCTGAGCAGATGAGTTACGGTATGATTGGCTACGTAGTACCCAAGACAGTATACCCAGCAGGCTACCATTGCAATACCGACTTACCACTGCCTTTTGCAAACTTAGCATCGCAGAAAAATAATATCTCCTTTTACCACATGGGAATCTACGCCAATGAAGAACTAATGGCGTGGTTCATAGAAGAATACACAAAACGCTGTACGTACAAGCTGGACATGGGCAAGAGTTGTGTTCGGTTCAAACGAATAGCGGATATTCCCGTAGACTTAATCGGTGAGTTGATGACCAAAATGAGCACACAAGACTGGATAGACCTCTACGAAGAGAAATTTAAGAAATAGTCCCACACTAATATTTTTTGCCGTGCTTGGCTATACGCTGGGCGTTGTACCTCATTTTAGCAACAATGTGCTTCTCTAAGTCAACTTGCTTGTACCCCGCCAAATCCATGACACGTATCAGTATATCGGCCAACTCATCTTCAAAGGTATTCTTCACGTTATCCTCAAATGCCGTTTTAAAATGTGCATCGTCCAGCTCCAAAATAGGACCTACATCACTCGGTGCATAGCGGTCATTGCGGTCCGCTTCCAAAGCCTCGCTCACCTCGCTATGTATCAAGCACAGCATCTCTCCTAGGTTTCTCTGCTCTGCATAGAAGCCTTTCTCTACCGCATTGCGGTGAATTTCACTACTCAGTTTATTGATCATTTTTACTTTCTATGAATGTTATCAATTTTTCTACCGCTCTGCCCCTATGGCTCATTGTTGCTTTTGCATCCATGCTCATGTCGGCAAAGGTTCGCTCCTCTCCTTCTGGCTTAAAAATAGGATCGTACCCAAACCCTTTGGCTCCACTTCTCACTGTGGCAATGGCTCCATCGCACACACCCTCAAAGGTGTACTCTGTGCCTGCCCAGATGAGAGCTACCACGGTTCTAAATCGGGCTCTTCTATTTTCTTTACCTTCTAAATTTTGCATTAGCAACGCCATGTTGTCCTCACTGTTCTTTTGCTCACCCGCATACCGTGCGGAGTATACACCCGGAGTTCCGTCCAATGCTTCTACCTCTAGTCCTGTGTCATCTGCAAAACAGTTCTCTCCAGTCTTTTCGTAGACCTGTCGCACCTTTTGCAAGGCATTGGCTTCTAGTGTATTCCCCGTTTCCACAAGCTCATCGGGGAATACTATAGGGTCTAGTCCTTCTAGGGTATATGCTGGCAACTTAGCTCGTACTTCAGCTATTTTATTGGGATTTTGCGATGCAAAAATGATTTTCATGGCTGCAAATAAACAAAATCACCATCTTTGCCTCACTATCGAACCACAAGCAGGTATATCGTTTCAGCCACTCGCCGAGCGTGTACGCCCAAAATCATTGGACGAACTCGTAGGGCAACAACACATCATTGGCAAAAACAAACCGCTGCGTAGAGCACTGGAATCTGGAGGAATCTACTCCTGTATCTTTTGGGGACCTCCCGGTGTGGGCAAGACGACTATTGCTCAGATTGTATCGCATACGCTCAAGAAGCCTTTCTTTCAGCTGAGTGCTATCAATGCCGGCGTGAAAGATATTCGTGAAACAATAGAAAAAGCTAAGAAAACCAAGTTTATGGGCAGTGGCGGCAGTGCCATCCTATTCATAGACGAGATTCACCGGTTTAATAAAAGCCAGCAAGACGCATTGTTAGGTGCTGTGGAACAAGGCATTATAACCTTAATAGGTGCTACTACCGAAAACCCGAGTTTTGAGGTGAATGCCGCATTGCTTTCGCGTTGCGAAGTTTTTGTACTGCAACCCCTAGAACTAGATGACCTCAAAAACTTGGTAAGCCAAGCCTGCAGCAGAGACGTTATTCTCAGCAAAAAGAAAATCACCATTAAAGAGTGGGAAGCACTCGTGAAAATGAGTCGTGGAGACGGCAGAAAATTACTCAATGCCATAGAAATTATTGTCAATTTCAAAGGAGGAAAGACCATAACCATCACCAACAAACTGGTAGAGGAAGCTGTACAACAAAAGCTTGCTATGTTTGACAAAGGTGGTGAGCAGCACTATGACATTGCCTCTGCACTTATCAAATCGATACGTGGCAGCGATCCCAATGCTGCGGTGTATTACCTAGCCCGCCTTATAGAAGGTGGCGAAGATCCAAAATTTATTGCTCGTAGACTCATCATCGCTGCAAGTGAAGATATAGGTATGGCTAACCCCAATGCTCTTTTACTGGCAAACGCCGGTTTTGATTCTGTCAATAAGGTAGGTTATCCGGAGTGCCGTATTATTTTGTCTCAAATAGTCACCTACTTAGCCACTAGCCCAAAGAGTAACGCTAGCTATATGGCGATCAACAAGGCTCAGGCTTTGGTCAAAGAAATGGGAGATTTGAGTGTGCCACTCAACCTAAGAAATGCTCCAACGAAACTGATGAAGGATCTTAACTATGGTAAAGGCTATAAATATTCACATGACTTTCCAAATAACTTTGCCTTTCAGGAATTTTTACCCAAGGAGATATCGGGCGAACAACTCTATGATCCTGGTCGCAATGCTGCAGAATCTAAAGTAAGAGAACGGCTAAAAGCACTGTGGAATGATAAGTATGGGTATTAGTCGATAATACTAAGCTCCAAGCGTTCAATTTTTTGCTCGCTTGCTTCAAGAATACGAATTTCGAAATTATCAATAACGAAAATCTCGCCTGTATTTGGGATATCTTCCAGATTACTCACCACAAAACCACCAATGGTCTCATAGTCTCCTTCGGGTATATTGAGTTCGTACTTCTCATTGATGTAGTCTACTTCTAACTTAGCATTGAGCTGATACACACCGTCATCGCTTACTACTTCGTTTTCTTCTTCTACCTCATCGTGCTCATCTTCTATCTCACCAAAGATTTCTTCCATGATATCTTCTACGGTGATAATACCCGCAGTACCTCCGTACTCGTCTACTACTAGAGCAATACTTTTTTGCGAACGGCTAAATTCATTGAGCATATCATTGGCACTTTTACTCTCGTTAGTTATGAGAATTGGTATGAGTATAGACTTAATCGTTTTGGGCTTTTTATGCAGGTCTCGGTGATGCGTATAGCCAATAATATTATCTACGTTCTCTTGAAAAACCAGTATTTTAGAATGTTGCGTATCGATGAATAGTTTCTCCAATTCTTTGATCGTACTATCAGTGTCGATCGCAGTTATTTCTGTACGTGGCACCAGGCAATCACGCACTTTTACATTCCCAAAATCCAATGCGTTTTTGAGTATTTCAGTATCTACTTCTTGGTCATCTCCGTCCACATTACTCTGAGCCGATTGCAAGATAAAATGATCCAAATCTACCTTGCCAAAAGCAGGAGTTTCTTCCGTAAAATCTCCAGGCATTAACCCATTCAAGACTCTATTGCTCAACCATAAAACAAACTGAACTACGGGCCACAGCAGCACGTAGAATACTTGAAACGGATAAATTAAAACACTCAATATCCCGCTAGGATTAAGCCTAAAAAGTGCCTTTGGCAGAAATTCTGCGGTAATTAACACAATAGCCGTAGAGATAAGAGTAGCACAGAGTAGGGCTGGGAGTGCACTAAAACCAAATGCTTCTTCAATCATCGGCCGAAATATCTCCTCCATGGTAATACCATAAATTACCAGTGCTATGTTATTACCTACCAGAAGGGTACTAATAAATTTACTTGGAGATTTTATGTAGCTCGAGCACATTTTAGCCCAATGCTTACCTTGGTTGCTCTTCAACTCTATTCGGAGCTTGTTCGCAGAAATAAAGGCTATTTCTAAACCAGAGAAAAATGCTGAGAGTATCAGCATAGTAATAACGAGCAGTGCCGGTGACATTTTGTAATGCAAAAATAGGATATTGTACGAAACCTTCGTTCTCGCTCAGAAAATGAGCTCTCTTCACATGAATCTGCAACCTACTTAACTTTTTAATATCTTCGTCGTTCAGAAAGAAAACAAATGAGTAACGGAAATGACTTTAATAAAAAGCTACAAAAGGGTTGCTCGGATAACTTAACATATCTAGTTTATGACGTAAAAAAGGATTATTTAGATTTTAAAATTATGAGAAGCATACTATTAATACTAATTGCAAGTTTTTGCATACTGCAAAGTTGTAAAGAAGATGAAGACGACAGAACAGCTCCATTTGTGGAAGAGTTTGAAATTCTAGAGATTTCTACTGACTTTGGCAAAATGTACATTCATCTGTATGATGAAACACCACTGCATAAAGCCAATTTTGATAGCTTAACAAGAACTGGTTTTTATGACAGTACAGAGTTTCACCGATGTGTAGATGATTTTGTAATACAAGGTGGAAGCCCTACAAGCAAAGATGAGAACCGCAATAATGACGGAAGTGGCGGCCCAGGCTACACGATAACTGCAGAGATTGATTCCAGTAAATTTCAACATTTCTACGGAGCATTGGCTGCTGCTCGTACCGGCAATATGACTAACCCAGAACGTCGATCCAGCGGGTCTCAATTCTATATTGTTACAGATTCAGATGGAGCTCATTTCCTAGATGGCGAGTACACCACATTTGGTAGAGTCCTCACAGGAATGGATGTAGCCAAAACCATAGAAAGACAACCCAAAAACGAGAGTGATTTGCCCAATGAGCGAATAAAAATGGTCGTCTCTTATGTACGCCTTACCCAAAAACAGCTTGATGAAAAAGGAATAGTAATACCAAAATGAAGATTAGAATAAAAGACAACTCTGTACGCTATAGACTATCTCAAAATGAAGTAACTAATCTCGTAAAAAATGGTAAGACTTGGAGTACGTGTCAGTTTGGAACGGGAGAGCTGAAATACGGTATTCTAGCAACAGATGGAAAGGAACTATCGTGTAGTTTTGATGGCAATACGATAACAACTAGAGTTCCTAAAAGCTTATTAGTAAACTGGGATACCGACGAGCGAGTAGGCTTTAATCATACAGTAGACGACTTATATATCCTCCTGGAAAAAGATTGGCAGTGCCTCAAACCACGTGAGCATGAAGACGAAAACAACCTATATCAGCATCCTGCGAATAAATGAACGAAGGTCTTCATTCCATAAAAATTACCAAAACCAAGAACGGTACATCTTTAGTTAGAGAAGATTTAGTGGCGGTAGAAGCTCCGTTAGAGATACAAGTAAAACTATGGAACGAGGGCGAGCCACGTGCTATCTCTGTCACTATGCGTACACCTGGTGACGATGAAGAATTGGCATTAGGCTTCTTATTTACCGAAGGACTATTGAAAAACTATACTGAAGTAAAGGCGATAAAATACCTTGGTGAAAATGTGGTAAAAGTCTACCTAAATGATGGGGTAACAATGGATTTACAAAAAGCGGAACGCAATTTTTATACTACAAGTAGCTGTGGAGTCTGCGGCAAGTCGAGCATAGAAGCCATTACCACTAAAACGCAATTTATCATAAAAAACAAGGCCATATCCCAGGACAAAATACTCTTTGGACTTAAGGCAAAACTAGCTGCCCAGCAGTCGCTATTCACCGCAACAGGAGGTATACACGCAGCCGCACTATTTAGTGAAACAGGGGAATTGCTTACGCTACAGGAAGACGTAGGTAGACACAACGCATTGGACAAACTAGTAGGAGAGGCCTTTCGCAAAAACGAACTCCCTCTTGAAAAAAGCATTTTACTCCTAAGTGGCAGAGCCAGTTTCGAACTCATTCAAAAAGCAACCATGGCTGGCATTGGAACGATAGTCTCTGTTGGTGCACCAAGCAGTTTAGCAGTAGACTTGGCCAGAGAAAATAGGCAGACACTAATTGGCTTTTTGAAAGAGGACAGTTACAACAGGTATTCATAATTGACTGAGTTTCCCTTATCTTTGAAATCATGAGTATGCTTTAGACACAAATGAGTTTGATGAAGAAAATTTGGTACACAAAGGACGATCAACTTGTACGTAAGCTACGTAAGGTAATCAGACAATTTAAAGAGCAAAATTATTAGACGTGAAAGTATATCCTCTCAACTAAATGCTTCAAACCAAAAACTTGTCTCCATGTCCACCAAAAAAATAGAAATTGAAAACTTTGACTTCACTGGTCTTATACTAAAAGAGCCGAAGGAGAAAGCAGTTGGATTACCTGCTATCATATCCTCAGTAAAACAAGCAGCCAAGTATATGGACCCCATTGATGCATTTAAACTGAGCCTCAAAATAAATCAAAAAGGAGGTTTTGACTGCCCTGGATGTGCATGGCCAGATCCAGATGACGACCGCTCTGCCTTAGGTGAATACTGTGAAAATGGTATGAAAGCCATCGCCGAAGAAGCGACTAAAATGTCTGTGACCAAGGCCTTTTTTGCAGAACATTCATTGGCCGACATTTCTAAATTCTCAGATTTCAAAATGGGGAAACTCGGCAGACTCACGGAACCAATGGTGCTGCGAGAGAGAGCTGCTCACTATGAGCCCATCTCATGGGAGGATGCCTTCAACCTTATAGCCAAAGAACTCAACGCCCTAGACTCCCCCGACGAAGCGATATTTTATACGAGTGGTCGTACAAGTAATGAAGCGGCCTACCTCTATCAACTATTTATACGAACATACGGCACCAATAACCTACCAGATTGCTCTAATATGTGCCACGAGAGTAGTGGAGTAGCCTTGTCTCACACCCTTGGGATAGGCAAAGGTTCTGTTACACTAAATGACTTGCACGAAGCTGAGGTCATTATGATAATGGGACAAAACCCTGGTACGAATCACCCTCGTATGCTTGCCGCATTAGAGAAATGCAAACACAACGGAGGTAAAATAATTACCGTAAACCCGCTACCAGAAGCAGGCTTACTAAATTTTACAGACCCACAGTCGCCTGTCAGAATGATACAAGGCGGAACATCACTTACTGATATTTTTGCTCCAGTAAAAGTAAACGGCGATGTGGCCTTCCTTAAAGCTATTATGCTACTACTAGTTGCAATGGAAGATGCTAATCCGGGACAGGTATTGGATTGGAATTTCATAAAAGAACATACCGATGGTTTCGAAGACTTTTTAGCAGAGCTTAAAAATGAAGACATAGCACGCTGCATAACAGAAAGTGGTGTAGATAGAGAAACCATAACAAAAGTAGCCCAACTGATGGCTGATAATGAGAAGATAATCATCTGTTGGGCGATGGGACTTACCCAACAAAAAAACGGTGTAGCCAACATACAGGAAGTAGTAAATCTTCTCCTCATGAAAGGAGCAATAGGCAAACCAGGAGCCGGAACCTGCCCTGTACGTGGTCACTCTAATGTGCAAGGAGATAGAACCATGGGTATCTGGGAAGCTCCTCAGGACGCTTTTTTAGATAAACTGGAAGAAGTTCACGGCATAAGAGCTCCAAGAGATCACGGTTACCATGTAGTATCTGCTATTGAGGCTATGAAGGCTGGCAAAGGCAAGGTTTTCTTTGCTATGGGAGGCAACTTCTTAAGTGCTACTCCAGATACACACTACACTGCGGAGGCTCTACAAAACACTCACTTAACGGTACAGATAAGTACTAAGCTAAACCGCTCCCACCTTGTTACAGGTAAACAAGCACTCATACTTCCGTGCTTGGGGCGTACAGATAAAGATGCACAATCGAGCGGGGAGCAGTTTGTAAGCTGCGAAAACAGCATGGGTGTAGTACAGAGTTCCCAAGGAATCCTTACACCACCAAGCAAACACCTTAAGAGTGAGGTAGCTATAGTTGCTGAAATGGCACGTGCTACGCTAAAAAAATCGAGCATAGATTGGAGAGAGATGGCCGGCAACTATGATCACATACGCGAAGCGATAGAAGCTACCATACCTGGTTTTGAAGACTACAATACTAGAGTGAGACAATCGGGCGGATTTTACTTACCCAATGGAGCGAGAGTACGTGAGTGGAGTACCGCAACCGGCAAAGCCAACTTCACTACCAACGCAATACCACACAACAAACTAAAGGAAGGCGAATATATTATGATGACACTACGTAGTCATGACCAATACAACACGACACTCTATGGCCTAGATGACCGATACCGTGGCATATACAGTGAGCGACGCATTGTAATGATGAATGTAAATGACATGAGAATAAGAGGATGGAAAGAGAAACAAGTAGTAAATCTATTCAGTGAGTTTAATGGCGTAGAAAGAGAAGCTCTTAATTTTTTGATAGTGCCCTACCCCATCCCAGAAGGCAATGTAGCTACTTATTTTCCCGAGGCAAATCCACTTGTACCTATCGATTCATTCGCAGACAAAAGCTTTACGCCAACAAGTAAATTGGTGAAGATTACAATAGAATCCGTATCTTGAACCCATTATGGGCACTAAAAGTAGAAAGAAAAAAAACACGAACAGGAAACGTAATGTTTATATCCTTGGTATTGGCATGGGATTATTGATAGGCGTAGTATTCGGAATAGCCAGTGAGAGTATGATTCCTAGTCTTATCGTATGCGGAATACTCGGCTATGGAATGGGCTATGCCATACACAAAACAATTACAGGGTAATGGGTCTAAAAGGTGTAGTATTAATGGGAGGTCAAAGCTCCCGTATGGGTCAGGATAAATCGCAGCTTGCTGTCCCCACATCTATCCTTAGCTATAACAGCCCGTCGACTGCCGCTCAGACGGATGAAAAACTGCAAACACTAGCAGAATTCGCTCACTCCAAACTCAAATGCTACTTAGATAATGTTCATTTCTCTATAAATAAAAGTCAAGCAGGACTTGGTCTTGAGAACACCATAGTGGATGAGTATGAAGAAGAAGGACCCCTATCAGGCATTATCTCTGCTTTAAAGGACACTCAATCCTCTATCCTAGTACTGGGAGTAGATATGCCACTCGTCACGAAGCAGAGCATCAAAAGTCTGATTCAACAACGCAATTGGGATTTGCTCACTACTACCTTTTACAATAATCAAAGCAATACGTGGGAACCCATGCTCAGCATTTGGGAGTACGAAACTCTTCCATGCTTAGAGGAGTACTTTAATAGCGGAGGTCGGTCTATACAAAAATTCCTAAACCAATTTGGAAACCAACGTGTACCAATCCCAAACCTTGAAGAATTTACCAATGTAAATACCATGGAGGAGTATAAAACAATAGGTCTAAGCTGAGTTATCTAGCGATAATAAGGATGGCCTGATTCTAAGGCAGCAGCTCACTCGCTACAATCTGAAAACTACGAATACCATAATGCTCAATAATATCTTTCACCAGATGTGTGCGTACCACGAGCAACAGATTCTTTTTGTCATTGGATTCATAATTGTCAATGATATACCTGGCCGCCATATGAATGCCTTCATTTTTAAGTTCTAATTTACCAAGTTCATCCAATACCAAAAACTCAAAATCGTACTGATCAAAGGTTTTAATCAAAAGGAAATTGGCAATCTTAAAGGTATCTTCTAAAAAGTGAAATTTCCCTATCGAAATAGTCTTATCACTTTTTGCTCTCACCTCTAGCGGAAACTTCTCTCGGGTTTCAATATTGTACAAGTACTTGCGTTCTTCCTTGTCATCAGGACAGAGTATTCCTTTCACATTATCCCACGTGGTAACCCACTCTCGTAATGCACTAGTTTTACCCGTTCGTATATCACCAGCTAAGATGTAAATCATTATTCTTCTATTTTGAGATGAATGCTATAGAGTATAGTGTCACCCATAAAATTACGGAGCTTATTCAGTCCTTTTTCCTGTTTATTCTCTCTCCAAGCGAGCTTGGTTACTTTTCGGAGGTAAGGCAGCAATGTCAATGTCTCATCTACCTCGGATTGTACTTTATGTTTCTTATTTTCTAAAAATTGAGAAAAATATTTTTTGAATACCGGAGCTACTATGTAGTACCACGCCAAAAGTATCCCAGCACTTCGTAAGAAGATATACAACCAGTTTTTCCATACAGCACCTCCATTCGTCATGAAGAAATAATATGCAGCTATTAGAGCAAAGAAGATTCCAAAAATTACCCATTGTCTCCATCTACCACGTTTCCTTTTGGCCAGTCCTACTTCATCATCGAATTCTATAGCTTGTATCTGGTACTTTACATTACCTTGGTTTACATCAAGGTATCTAACGATATCATAAATAATGTACCCCACGACTATCCCGAGTAGGGCGTACAACCAGAGATAGATTGAAATAAGTGCTGTGGACGAAAAAACGTTACCTAAAAATCCCATTCGTTCTACCACGTACTCACTAAAAGAATCTATAGCCTCCCAAAGACTCTTTCCGTATATAAGTGTTAGAACCAATAGTTTTTGTAAAGCAGACTCTACAAGAGTGATAATACCCAGTAACATGGCACTCCACTTGCTTAAACTCAGGTTGCTATAAATGAGGGCAGCCATCAACGCTTGAAAACTAACTGCTAAGTACGATGTAGGAGGGGAATGAGGACTTACCGCTAACTTTATAATAAGCACTACGAGCAAAGATCTGAAAATTGTCTTTCGTTTGTCTTCTGCAAAATACGCAATTAGGCTGACTAACACTATTGCAAAACCACCTACAAAAAAACCTGTAAATGGCGATTGTAATGCATGCAAAACACCACCAAGACCAGCTTCACTGAGAGCCCAAAGAGCTGTGAGACGCGATATTATTTTAGAATTTCTTTGCACTTTTCAAAGGTATGTATTCGCGATGCCTTATTGCGTTTAGGGATACACATTATATTGGTGTAAGAAGACTCCTCAAGGGTGTGTCCTTTATATTGTTTATACCGAGAAACTCTCTCCGCATCCACAAGACCTACTCGCGTTTGGGTTATTGAACTGAAAACCTTTCCCATTTAGTCCGTCTGTAAAATCAAGCTCGGTACCACACAGATACAAGAAACTTTTCATATCGCACACCACTTTATATCCGTTACTTTCAAAAATCTGATCGTTCTCTTGCTCCTCGTTATCAAAGTCCATTTTATAACTAAGACCCGAACAACCTCCACCCACTACAGACACACGTATAAAATACTCCCCATCTAACCCTTCGGTAGACATTATGGTATTTACTTGACTTGCTGCTCTTTCTGATACTGTTATCATATTATTTTGTCATACAATTGCTCACCCATCTACAATCGTTCAGGATGGCAATTTTGTTGTTAATAGTGTTTTTTATCGTCTTCTATGGGCTCTAGACCTTGCTTTACGCGGTAGTCATTGATAGCCATTTTAATAGCATCTTCTGCAAGTACCGAACAGTGGATTTTTACCGGTGGCAAAGCTAGTTCTTCTACTATCTCCATATTATCTATTGCCATAGCATCATCTACACTCTTACCTTTCAGCCACTCCGTAGCTAGCGATGAAGAAGCGATAGCTGACCCACAACCGAACGTCTTAAACTTTGCATCTTTGATTACACCAGTAGCATCATCTACTTCTATTTGCAGACGCATGACGTCTCCACACTCTGGAGCTCCTACCAATCCAGTACCTACTGTTTTCGACTCTTTGTCTAGTGTACCTATGTTTCTTGGGTTTTGGTAATGATCGATTACTTTTTCTGAATATGCCATATCTTTTATATTTTTGGTTGCCAGGTTATTAGTTATGGTGATTGAACGACTCGCGAACTGTTAGCTGACTACTGATTCTTTTATTTTCTTATTACTATTTTACTTAAAACGATTAACTATATTGCTAGTTAATGCTCCGCCCACTCTATTGCTTTCAAGTCGATGCCGTCTTTGAACATCTCCCATAGCGGACTCATATCTCTCAACTTATTTACGGCCGTCTTCACGTGGTCTACAGCAAAATCTATTTCCTCGTCTGTCGTAAATCTTCCTAAGCCAAAACGCAAAGATGAATGAGCCAACTCATCATCTAAACCCAAACTTTTTAGAACATAACTCGGCTCTAACGATGCACTCGTACAGGCACTACCACTACTTACAGCGATATCCTTGGTGCCCATCATTAGACCTTCTCCTTCTACAAATTTAAACGAAATATTTGCAACGTGCGGAAGTCTATGCTCAGCATTACCGTTCACATATGCTTCTTCCATGGTTAAAAGCTCCTTTTCTAATCTATCTCTCATAGCACCAAGACGTACGGCCTCATCTGCCATTTCGTTTTGACAGATTTCACATGCCTTACCAAAACCTACGATACCAGGAACATTAAGTGTACCACTTCTCATTCCTCTCTCGTGTCCGCCACCATCCATTTGACTAGTAACTTTCACTCTAGGGTTTTTACGTCTTACGTACAATGCACCAACTCCTTTGGGTCCGTACATTTTGTGAGCAGTAAAACTTAGTAAGTCTATACCATCTGCTAGTACATCTACAGGTATTTTACCTACAGCTTGTGTAGCATCTGTGTGAAATAGGATGCCGTTTTTCTTAGCGATAGCCGATATTCCTTTAATATCTTGTACTACACCTATCTCATTATTACCATACATTATGGTGATAAGGATTGTCTTATCTGTGATAGCTGCCTCGAGGTCTGCAAGGTTAATTAGTCCATCCTCATTCGGAGAAAGGTAGGTAACCTCACCACCCATTTTTTCTACTTTCTTGCACGCATCTAATGTTGCTTTGTGCTCGGTAGTCACCGTAATCATATGATTGCCTTGAGAACCATACATTTCATAAACTCCTTTAATGGCTAGGTTGTTCGCCTCTGTAGCTCCAGAAGTAAAGATAATCTCCTTACTCGTAGAACCGATTAATCTTCCAACTTGCTCACGTGCATAGTCTACCGCTTCTTCTGCAGACCAACCAAAGCTATGGTTTCTACTTGCTGCGTTACCAAATTTTTCATTGAAAAAAGGCAACATTGATTCCAGTACTCTCGGGTCCATTGGAGTCGTACTGTTATTATCTAAGTATATTGGAAAATTCATTCTTGTTCGCTTATGTTTATTTAGACTTAATCTAACTGCAAATATAACGGCTTACAGTCAATAAAGTTTGGACACTTCAATGGTTTTTTTGATAGGACGATAAGGGTCATTTAATTATGATTAGAGAATGACCAAAGAACTATACAAAAAGGTCTTTCATCTTGTTCTGGTTAAACTATAAATAAATCAAAATGCTACATTTACACGCTTATTCCAACATGCAAAAAAAACCAACACTACACACGCTTGCTGCCATACTTTGTCTAATGATAAGCACTTCTGCTTTCTCGCAAAACATAGACCACTGGGAATCTGCCGTATACAATACCGACCAATGGAGCTATTTTGTAGGTTCTAGTGAGCCTTCTAGCCAATGGATACAGCCTAACTTTGATGCAAGTGCTTGGCTTGTAGATCAAGGGGGATTTGGGTATGACGATGGAGATGATAACACGACTATAGCCGCTACATCTTCGGTATACATTCGTAAATCCTTCAACCTCATAGACACTACAGTCATAAAATATCTCATCCTACAAGCAGACTATGACGATGCTTTTGTCGCATATCTCAATGGAACAGAAATAGCTCGTAACAATATAGGTACAGTAGGCACACCCCCCGCCCATGACGCTCTAGCTACTACATTCAAAGAAGCTCAGTTGTATACTGGTAACCAGCCAGAAACATACTCATTGACACCAAATAACTTTCGTTCTCTTATAAAACAAGGAAGTAACACGCTCGCTATACAGATACACAATCAGAGTCTTACATCTTCAGACTTAAGCAGCAATTTCTTTTTAACCCTTGGAATCAGCGATAATTCTAACAACTACAGAAGTACGCCTTCGTGGTTTCAAGCACCAAACCTTGGCAGCACCCTTCCCATCTTTGTTATTACCACAGACGATGATGCAGAAATAGTAGATGAGCCAAAGGTGGATGGCAACTTAGGCATTATCAATAATGCCGGACTAAACAAACTAGGAGATCCATTCACCGGATATGACGGACGAATAGGCATAGAAATACGCGGAGCTTCTTCTCAGAGTTTTCCAAAAAATAACTTTGGGTTGGAGACCAGACTGGCCAACGGAGAAAACAACAATGTATCACTAGTTGGGATGCCAGAAGAAAATGACTGGGTATTGCATGGTCCGTACTCAGATAAGTCATTGCTTCGTAACGTGCTGGCCTATCACCTAGGCACAGAAACAGGAGAATATACGCCACGAACACAACTTTGTGAGCTGTATATAAATGAAGATTACCGCGGAGTATATATGCTCACCGAAAAGATAAAACGTGACAAGAATCGTGTAGATATCGCCAATCTTAAAGAAGCAGATATCTCTGGAGAGGAACTCACTGGCGGCTACCTAATACAAATAGACCGCGATGACGCGTCTACAGAACTGGATGGCTGGAAATCAAATAGTTCACCGCAGAAATTTTATGCTTTTCACGATCCAGACCAAGACGAACTACAACCAGCACAGCGTGAGTATATCAAGACTTTTATCAGTTCTTTTGAGACGACTATGGCCTCTGCCGACTATGACAAGGACTATACTGATTTTGTAGATCGCAGTTCCTGGATCAACTATTTTCTCGCTACCGAAATAGGGAAGCACATAGATGCCTACAAACTCAGTTTTTATATGCACAAGAAGAAGTCTAGTAATGGCGGCAAACTTCACTTTGGTCCGCTGTGGGATTTCAATCTGGGTTTTGGAAATTTTGATTTTGTGTGCTCCCCAGATCCACAAGGATGGACATATGAGTTCCAAGGTACGTGTGACAATTCGCATCCGTTTTGGGTAAAGAAAATGACCGATATACCTGAAGTATCTAATCTAATAAACTGCCGTTGGCAAGAGCTACGCGAAGGGGCATGGCATACCGATAGTTTAATGCAATTCTTAGACGATAGACTCACAGAAATGGGCGATGCTCCAGACCGCAACTTCCAGAGATGGCCTACACTCGGCACGTATGTATGGCCAAACAGTTACGTCGGAGATACATATGAAGATGAGGTGAATTTCCTAAAAACATGGCTCACACAACGCCTTGCTTGGATGGATGCCAATATGCTTGGCGATTGTAATCTAGTGAGCACCGAAAAAATCGTGGCTGAAACTAAACCGTTCTCCATATTCCCAAATCCTACTGCAGGTGTGATCTACCTAGAATCTTACTTGGCCAACAACCAAGGGAATGTGCTTCGCACGTTCAATAGCCTAGGAGCAGAAGTAGCAACATACCAAGCATCTCAAAACATAAATAAGATAGACATCTCCACCCTAGCTAAAGGTATCTATACCCTAAAACTCTATCACGAGAATACGGAGATTGGATATGAAAAACTGGTAGTGAGATAGACCACACCTTCACCGTCTTACTGATATAATGCACCTCAACCACCCCAAACTCGTTCAACTTCTGCAGAAAGCATACTCTGCCGAGAAAGCAGCTTCTTTTGCTTACATCGGGCATGCCGCTTCGCTGAAAGATCCTGTGCAGATAGCTGCTATTAAACAAATAGAAGAGGATGAATGGGGACACCGTGCAGAGGTGCTAAAAATCATGCAGCAATACGCTATTCCCGTATCCAAGTGGCATGAATTTCAGTTTCGTGTGATTGGGAAAGCCATTGGTTTTAGCTGCCACGTCATCGGGAGATTTATGCCTTATTATTTTGCCGGAGGCCTAGAAAGTGGTAACGTGTGTGAGTATTTTATGATGATGAAATATTTCAGAACCCTTGGTATCACAGAACACGATGAGATTCTCTACGAGATGGGTATCAAAGAAAAAGAACACGAGATCTTCTTTTTAAATGCTGTAAAAGACAACGGAGCTCTCCCATTCTTTGAAAAAATATTTGGCTGGGGCAAAATCAAACAAAAAAACAATGTAGACTTTGAAAACCTGAAACCCTTAGAGCGGTCGGGAGAATACTGCCATACTTCCGACAAATAGCCTCGAGTCATACGGATTCTATTGAGCAATATTATCTATTATTGCCACATGGACTTTAAACCCGCAAATAACATTCAAGACCTTCAGTATTTTGGAGAGTTTGGAGGCGTAAACCCCTCTATTTCTGATTCATCTACCTACACCTTTTTGTCTGCAAAGACCATGTTTGACACTTTTGAAGGCAATGCCGACGGGTGCTACTTGTACTCCAGGCATTCTTCTCCTTCCAATCTATACTTGGGAGAAGCTCTAGCAGCCATGGAAGGCACAGAAACAGCAAACGTTACCGCTTCTGGAATGGGGGCTATTACGGGCGTTATCTTAGAACTGTGCAAAGCAAACGACCATATTGTATGCAGTAGAACCATCTACGGAGGTACGTATGCATTCCTAAAGAACTTTACACCCGGTTTCGGTATTGCTACTTCATTTGTAGATATCACCAACCTCGGACTCGTAGAAGCAGCCATCAATGAACACACCAAAGTACTCTACTGCGAAAGTGTGAGTAACCCCTTGCTAGAAGTAGCAGATATAAAAGCACTAGCCGCTTTGGCTAAAAAATACAACTTGAAGCTAGTGGTAGACAACACGTTCTCACCACTTTCTATTACTCCCCAAATACTGGGAGCCGACATAGTAATACACAGTCTTACCAAGTTTATCAATGGTTCAAGCGACACAGTAGGCGGTGTAGTTTGTGGTACGCAAGATTTCATAAATGCCTTGCGAGATGTAAACACAGGGGCATGTATGCTTCTGGGTTCTACGATGGACACCTTGCGAGCAGCGTCTGTTCTGAAAAACCTGAGAACGCTTCATATACGCATACAGCAACACAGCAAAAACGCCATGTATTTGGCAGAAAAATTTGAAAGTATCGGACTTAGAACCGTTTATCCCGGATTGCCATCTCACCCATCGCATGCCATTTTTAAGTCGATGCTGAACGATGAGTATGGATACGGCGGCATGCTTACTGTAGACGTAGGTAGCCTGGATAAAGCCAATGAGTTAATGGAAATGATGCAAAATAAAAACCTCGGCTACTTAGCCGTAAGTCTGGGTTTTTACAAAACACTTTTTAGTGCACCAGGAAGCTCTACATCCTCTGAGATACCAGAAGAAGAACAAAAAAAAATGGGCCTAAGCGATGGTTTAATCCGCTTCTCTATAGGCCTAGATGCAGATATAGAACGTACGCATACGGTCATGGTAGATTGCATGAGAGCCGTTGGCGTGCTGTAGACAAATACGATATTAATTGGATATATAGTATCTAACTACATTTCTATTCCTTAAACTTGTACCAATGCAAAAGATAGAGCATATAGGTATTGCAGTAAGGGATATAGAAGAGAGCAACAAACTCTTTGCTAAGCTACTGAATACAGAACACTACAAAATGGAAGCTGTGGAGAGCGAAGGTGTTATCACCTCTTTTTTTCGAATAGGAGATGTAAAAATCGAACTCCTACAAGCCACCAAAGAGACTAGTGCTATTCATTCTTTTGTAGAAAAAAAAGGAGAAGGTGTGCACCATATTGCTTTTGCCGTGGAAGATGTAAATACGGAACTGAAGCGTTTGAAAGCTGAAGGTTTTGATGCTATACACCAAGAGGCGAAGGACGGTGCTGATGGTAAAGTCATTGCATTTTTGCACCCTAAATCTACCAATAGCGTATTAACCGAAATTTGTTCCAATAAAGATGCTACAAAATAAAAACGTACGACTCATTCTTGCCATACTAGGAGTGCTATTCCTGAGCTACGTCCTCTGGAATGTAAGGTCTATCATATACTACTTTTTTGCTGCTGCTATCGTTGCCTTCATAGCAAGACCACTCATGCGTGTGCTTGGCAAGGTCAAAATAAAAGGATGGTCTATCCCCAATTGGCTCAAGTCTACTGTAGTACTTGCCCTCTTTGTTACGGTTATCGTGGGATTGTTCAGCATGGTGATACCTACCATAATAGAGCAGGCTCACATTATTTCTAAGATAGATACTAAAAATGTAGTAGGCCGATTACAGCCACAGATAGAATCTGTAAGCTCACTGATGGAGAAGGCCAACATAGATAAGGTAGAATTGCAAAGTATTGTACAAAAAGAAGTCTCCAAAATATTTAGCATGGGCGACATAGGAACGTACGTTACTGGTTTTTTGAGTGGGATAACGGGATCGCTTATCGCTGCATTTTCGATACTCTTCATCAGCTTCTTTCTACTAAAAGACGGTAGCATAGTAGACAATGTGGTAGGCAGTATAACGCCAGACAAATACTTGGACAAAATCCGAACAATTTTTAATGAAACCAAGGACTTGCTTACCCGCTATTTTGTGGGAGTTGTTATACAAATAAGCATTGTTATGGTGGTTATCACCGTGGGGCTTACTATTTTGGATGTCAAAAATGCCTTACTCATCGGTGTTATTGCCGGCATCTTCAACATCATTCCCTACATAGGACCTATTATGGGTGCATTGCTTGGCATTAGCCTCGCAGCTACGGGCCAACTGGAGACCAATCCCGATCTGAGCATGACCACCTTTGTACTCTCTGCGATGATTCCATTTGCTGTGGCTCAAGCATTGGATAATTTTGTACTACAACCTCTCATATTTAGCAAAAGTGTAAAAGCCCATCCGCTCGAAATATTTCTCGTGATACTCGCTGCAGGCTCACTTGCCGGTGTATTGGGAATGATCGTAGCAGTACCTGCATACTCCTTCATACGCATAGTGGCCAAGGAGTTTTTCAATGGTTACAAAGTAGTGCAAGGCTTAACCAAAGACTTGTAAACGTAAGAATGGCATTGGGTCTCATCCGATGCTGTTAGACACCCTAAAAATAACACTACCCGGGATTCCATTCGTGGGATTGCCTCTGGATATTCGTCACTCTTGCCTTGCAGTATATCTTAAAAATGAGCAGCAATATGTCACGTTACCGTAAAGTTTAACGCCGAAACCCAAACAATAGAGCAGAGTAATTGCAATTGTCTCTATTTACGTTTAATATCGGTCTAACTATACTATAGGCCGTGTTTATGCCACCACTTCAATTTTTTAAGAACCACAAAATACAGTTTCAAAAAGAATTAGAAATGACTCATCGGCTGAACGAGAACCAATTGCCTACAATGGCAACAGAACCAGAAAACATACAGGTGTTAACAACACATTGAACAAATAAAAAATCACTTCCTATGAAAAATATATTATTATTTATATTGTTAATTTCCTCTCATATTGTTGTAAGTCAGAACCTCATAGAGGTCAGAACAGCATCACTCGTAGATGGTGATTACTCACTCCAAGGAGGCGTTTATCTGGAACTATTTGACGATAATTCCCTCAACCTCAGATTTGATACAAATTATTTGACTCAGAGTAATGTATTTGATGTACATGTGTTTCTAACAAACAATAATGACTATACACAACCTATTGACACATCTGGCATGTTGCTTGTGGAAAACATAGGAACTATTCGTGGCATAAATTACTCATCAGGTGCTATGACATTTAACTTACCGTCAGGCGTAGGCATCAATGATTATGACCATATTGTCTTTGTTTGCATTCAATTCGGCCAGTTGCATTGGGGAAATGGAGTGTTTGGTGCAACAACTCTAGGTATTATTAAAAACGATTTTGGAAGCAACCTTTTAGTATACCCGAATCCAACTGATGGCAATTTATCGATTGACTTGGGAGCCATTTATAAATTTGTAGAGATTAGTTTTTCTGATTTTAGTGGCAAGTTAATTCGTTCAGAATCATTTCGTCAAGAACAACTTATTAATATGCCATTAAAGGAACCGTCTGGCTTGTATTTGATGACAATTCAAGCGGATAATAGAAAGGCATTAATAAAATTGATAAAAGAATAAACGATTTGCTAATAATGTATTAAACGGCATTATAACGACCGCTTATACTAACCGTCATCCACTATTAAGAACAAACATACATTATGAAAAAAATCATCCAGACATCCATTATCGCTATCCTTTTATTCACTCTTTTCTCGTTCTCAAGACCAACAGAGTTGGATTTTATTGGAACATATGGCGTTTCTGAGAATGATCCCGCTAAAATTGAATTGACCTTGAACAAAGACAACACGTTTACCTACCAAGATTTATCAAATTCGTCTAAACAGATAAATATAAGAGGTAATTGGGAAGCAAAAAACAACACCATTTTTCTAAAAAATGCTGAATCAGCATTTCCTTTCCATCACAAATGGGAAATAACGCAAAAGGGTGCTATTGCTAAATCACGAAAGGGAGTGTCTTTTTATACCCTTCATAAAAACTAAGCTTACAGGCTAGCATATGAACGTGTAAGCTTCCCGTGAAGCAGAACTTCTACTCCCGCACCAGTTTTTCCGTATACACCGTATCTCCTACTTTTATTTTGAGGAGATAGTTGCCCGAGGTATATTCCCGTAAATTTAGGTTCCCTGTGTGCGTAACAGTCTGCACAGTGAGCAATCTACCTGCAAGATCATATAGTGATGCTACAGCGTCTCCTTTGACCTCTATAGCCATAGAACCTGTAGTAGGATTAGGACCAAAAGTATACGGCTTGCTTACCGCTTGCTCAGCGATATCTGCCGTCTCACTACAGATCATATCGTACATGAACAAGGCACTCATATCTACTACTTCTACAGCTTTCTCTGCATTGAGGAAATAGCTTACGTGCGTATTACCTTCTATCGTATTGAGTACGCTGAATACACCAATTTCCGTAGCTGCACTGTCCATAACAAAACTTCCATCGAGATAGATTATGTTTTGCCCAAAAATCTGAGCATAGCCTCCTTTGTACGGCACTGTAGGATCTTCATTATCGTGAAAACTGATAAACGGTGGGTCTCCAGCATCTAACCAAGACACATCATGCAAAGCACCGCTGTAGTTAAGCACGCCACGTATCTTGATACTTGTATCGGTATCTGTAATGCCATAGATAGGTGCGTGCATGGCTATAGCACTCGCTATCTCTGGGCTATATACATCTGTAGAATCGAGCATAGCAGCATGAATGGCTGCTAAACCTCCAGAGGATATACCTCCCACATATAGCCAATTCATATCTATACCATAAGTGTTGCTTGCCTTTGCATCATCATCCAAAAAACGCAATGCGGACTTCATATCTTTGATAGCACGTACCACTACATCCTGCATTTCTTCCTTAGTAGGTATAGGAATAAGCGGTAAGTCGTAGATTCTATAGTCTATAGTCACTGCCACATATCCTTTTTTGGCAAACATCTCACAAATGGGAGCAATCTCACTTCTGCTGCCGCTCACAAAACTGCCACCAAAACCCAAAACAACTACGGGTCTGTTGTTTGCGGCATCACCCGCTGGTTCGTATACATCCATAAAGAGTTCCTGCTCATTTCCGGCTATGGTTGTTTCCTCAGCAAACTTTATCCCTTTAGTTGCTTTTGTATTCTCAAAAACATCTAATCTATACCGCTGTGTGTTGCACGTAGGGTGGTCTTGAGCAAGTAGGCCTATTGTAATAAACAATAAAATGAGGCTTAATTTATATTTAGTCATAAATCAAATATAGGTCATACACTTGGGTTTTAGGGTATTGGCCTAGAGGCTATTCGACCAAATACGCATATTCCATTATATTGCAGTCATTATCTTTGATATGCTCCACAGAATCTGCACCATTGTAATCCTACTATGTGCTCTAGGCACTAGTGCTCAGACATATAGAAGCATAAACTGGTCTGGAAACGTATACCTGGGAGCGAGCAACATGATGGGTGATTTAGGTGGAAGCCGCTTTATTGGTAGCCGCGGTATATTTGATTACAACTTTCGAGCAAACAGACTTGCCGGTGGATTAGGCCTCAATTTGCATACCTCAGGCAGCTTTAGTTTTGGGCTTAATTTCTTAGCTACTCGCTTGTACGGTAACGATGCTTTTTCTAAACTAGCATTTCAATCTCAACGCAACTTAAGTGTGCGTACCGATTTGCTAGAAGCAGATTTACTCATAGAATATCGTCCATTTAGCCGCAGCAAGGGGTTCAATAGATTCTACATCTACAGTGGTGTCGGGGGAATGTACTACCAACCCAAAGCCAAGTTCAATGGCGAGTGGTACAAGCTAAGAGAACTTGGTACAGAAGGCCAATATTTGACCAATGGGGGCGGTCCTTATTCAGAACTAGACCTTGTTATACCCTACGGTTTGGGATATAAATTCAGATTAACAAAGAGTACTTCGCTCGTACTCGATTTGGGTTTTAGAAAAACATTTACCGATTACTTGGACGATGTGAGCACCGTATATGCAGACCCTACAGAACTCCTGCTGAGCAGTAATACACCACCTCCTGCAGTAGAATTAGCAGATAGAAGTGTGAATGGAATGACTACAGGTACAATGCGTGGTAATCCAGACAAGAACGATAGCTACCACATATTCTCTATAAAATTTGAATACATCATTGGTGGCAAGAGTGGCGATGGGTGCTACTACAATAGGAACCCACCGAAAACCAGAAGCACACGCATAAACCAGCGTAAGATGTTTACGAAATAGTCCATGAATAGGCTTATTGAAGACATAACAAATTGCACCATCTGTAAGGACTTACCATTAGGTCCTCGTCCTGTTATTTCCGTTTCCCAAAAATCAAAAATTGTTGTAATCGGGCAAGCACCTGGCACTAAGGTACATGCGAGCGGGATTCCATGGGATGACCAAAGCGGCAAAAATCTGAGAGAATGGATGGGCGTAGATGAACAAACATTCTATAACCCAGACATATTCGCAATTGTTCCTATGGGGTTTTGCTACCCCGGCAAAGGAAAGAGTGGCGACTTACCGCCTCGCAAAGAGTGTGTACACTTATGGCACAAACCGCTGTTTGATCGTCTACCAGAGATAGAGCTCACACTACTCATTGGTAAATATGCTCAAGACTATTACCTTGCGCACCACAAAGCGAAAAACCTAACGGAGACCGTAAAAAATTACAAGACATATTTACCCCATCACTTTGTACTCCCTCATCCTTCCCCACGCAATAATATATGGCAGGCCAAGAATGAATGGTTTAAACATGAGGTACTTCCTGAACTCAAAATACACGTTGGCAGTTTATTGCCTTAGAAACAGATAGTCGTCCCAGTTTATTTTGGGTCAAGAATGCTAACTTTAGCAGTAGGCTAGTGACACACGAAATTGATCTACTGGGGCTCAATAGTGCACTATATAACTCGTTTGCAACCATTTATACGATAATCTATTAAACTAATAACTCATTTACGGATACGTAATTACCCATGCGGTTCCTGTTCCCTCAAATACCATTGGGCGGTCTACTATTAAAATAACAGTAAGACAACAGTGACTAGCCACTAAACTCATTCATGGCTCCGTTGAGTCCTTTTATTATCCAAGACTCTATGGATTTACAGGCTCGGTCTTTTTGAAGAGCTACCTCTATTTCTTCATTCTTGTCCCACTGGCCAAGGACAAACTCTACTTGTCGTCCCTTGGGGAAATTACCTCCTGCACCAAATCGAATGCGGTCATACTTATCACTGCCAAGTTCTGCTTGTATATCTTTAAGGCCATTATGACCTCCCGGACTACCCTTGCCACGTATGCGTAGCTTGCCTACGTCTATGGCAATATCATCGGTTATTACCAGTACGTTTTTAGGATGAATGCGTTCTGCACTCATCCAGTGCTTTACCGCTTTCCCACTCAAATTCATAAAGGTGGTAGGTTTTATAGCTACAATTTGCTTCCCTCGAAATTTAAACTTGGTTACATTGGCCAATCGGCCTGTATCCCACGCTGCATCGTGCTCTTTCACCCATTGATCTAACACGTCAAACCCTATGTTGTGCCGGGTATTATTGTACTCTGGGCCTATGTTCCCTAATCCTACTATTAAAAATTTCATTGGGTCTGCTTCCTTCTTCTTAAACAATCTTACAATCCGCTCTAGCATACTAATTGATATTGCTTACAGGTGTTTTACTTGCTTTATATGCGGGAAATACTGAGATGAGGTAACCCAAGACACTTACCGTGACAAAGGTGAGTACAATATCCTTGAAGAGCAATTTTACCGGATAATCCTCTACAATAGCATTCTGTATATTGAGCCAACCAAAATACTGTTGAGACAATACAACGGCTATAGCTAACAAAACACCAACAGCACCTCCAATAATAGCAATATAGCTTCCTTGCCACATGAATACCTTGCGTATTACATTTTCTTCGGCCCCCATACTTTTCAGAATACCGATATCTTTCTTTTTGTCTAAGACCAACATTATGAGTGAGCCAAATATATTGAAAGAGGAGATCATCAGCACCAAAACCAATACAGCAAAGGTGAACCACTTTTCACTACTAAATATCTTATAAATCAACTCATTGAGTTCTCTTCTGGTCTTTACCTCCCATCCGTAACCAAGGGCAACTTCTAAGTCTTCTTTTACTTGTTCAGCATTTTTTTCATTATCCAAAGCTATATCTAGTGAACTAATAGAATTGGGATAAGAAAGTAAATCTTGTGCGAAGTCTAAGGATGTAATAAAGATTTCATTATCTACTTCCTCATGAACCAAAAATATGCCGCTAGCCCGGAGATATTTTGTGCTGAGAGATGCCATAGGGTTGAGTGAGCTAAATTCTACATCTCGACGTGGCACAAATACCGTAACTAAATCTGGGCTTCCTGGGAATAAATTCAGCTTATGGCTCAACCCACCCCCAAAAACACCAAAGTATCGGGATGAGTCTCCCAAATTGAAATCTCCAAGGACCACTAGTGAATCAAATTTTTCACGATCAATGGCGTTGTCTACTCCACGTATTTTTGCAATCTCTTGATGGTCGTTGTATTTTATTACTACTTTCTCTTCCAGCGACTGAGATATGCTTTTTACATCATTGACGGCCGTTATTTTCCCATTTAGATCATCTGTATAGATGAACGTCTTGCGTCCCTTAGCCGTTATTTTTATTTCTGGATCGTAATTGTTGAGCATCCCTTCGACCAACTCCTCAAAACCGTTGAAGGTTGAAAGCACAACTATCATAGCAAAAGCTCCTACACCAAAACCAAGCATAGCAATACCCGTAATAATATTAATTGCGTTGATTTTTTTCTTGGAAAAAAGGTAACGATATGCTATAAAGAGTGGAAGTCTCACTCTCGCACTTTACAGTTTATCAAGAAGACTATTGATCCGCTCAGCATGATCAATGGTCTCATCTAAGTAGAAATTTAACTCAGGTATCTTACGAATACGCTTGCCTATTACTTGGGCTAATTCTTGGCGAATCTGCTTATTCTTAGACTCAATAGTTTTAAGACTTTTTCCTTTGTCTTTACTATTGAGAATACTGATGTATACTTTAGCTAAACCAAGATCTGCTGTTGCTTTCACCTCTATCACGGTGACCAGTTGCCCAGGCAATATGCGTTGACAAACACGGGACAATAGAGGTGCTATATCTCTTTGAATAGACCTTGATATTTTTTCTGTACGTAAACTCACTATCTCAATGTAAACTCCGCTGAACCCATTTTATGCTCTTCACTAAATACGTTCACGACGTACTTCCCTTGGTTCATACCTTCCGTTTTCGGGACAGATAAGCTTCCTTTTTCATTGCTATTCTGAAAGTTAATTACCTTTCTAACAGAATACTGTCTTTTCCCACCATCGAAGTTGCCAATACCAGAACCAGCCTTTTTGTTGACCAATACCGCTCCTCCTGGTTTTACTATTTGAAAATAAAGCATCTTCTCTCCTTTATCGGCAAGATCATTATTTGCCAACGTATATGTGATGTCTATTTTATTCAACTTGCTAACCTTATCCGTGGTTTTAAAATCCCCAAACAGTGCATCTCTAAGTGGCTTCACTTCTAACCCTTTTAAGAATATACGCGATCCTACTTCTACTTGCTTAGCAAGGTCTGTATTGACCACTACCATTTCAGCTACTTTTTCTTTTTCAAGATCTACTTGCTGTTGTAATACATATTTTTCATCTCTCAGGTATCTATTCTCGTTGCTTAGCCTTTCTATCTCAGATTCTAAAGTCGCTACTTGTGCTTTGAGCCCACTAAGTTCTTTTTTCGCCTTTGCCAGTTGAGCCTTAGTTAGATTCCCACTACTTAAGCTTCTGCGTAACTGTGCTACCTTACCTTGTATGGCGGCATCTCTTACTTGTATTATACTATCTAGCTCGGCATTCTTCCCTGCTTTTTCCGCTAAGTTTAGTCGCAATTCGTCTTCTACTTCTTTCAGCTCATCCAGTTCTGCTGTAGTATCTACGAGTTCTGTTTCTGTAATTTTTAGCTTGTTATTTTTATTTACCAATTGGTAAATAAGCCCTGCGTTTATTAACAATAAGGCGAATATCATTAAGAATAATAATCGCTTGCTTTTTTTATCTTCTGTTCCTCCGCTCATAATTTATATTTTTTATTTGTGTTGGTAAAAATCTGAGAGCAGCGATTCTTTGTTAGAATCACTACCTCTTCTAAAAATTCATATTATCTATATACTGAACGCAACTAAGCATTTTGTAATTTTATTAGGTTTAAGGCACTTCCTGCTTCATACCATGCAACCTGTGCTTCGTTGTACGTATGGTTTACATCAAAGGTGTCGGTACTCCCATCTGCATGGTTTAATCTTATTTGCAACGGCTTACCTGGAGTAAAATTGTCTAACCCGAGGATGTCTATTGTATCGTGTTCCAGTATCTTGTCGTAGTCTGCTGTATCCGCAAACGTGAGGCCTAGCATTCCTTGTTTCTTAAGATTCGTCTCATGAATACGGGCAAAAGACTTGACTACTACAGCCATCACGCCCAGATGACGCGGCTCCATAGCCGCATGCTCTCTACTACTTCCCTCACCATAGTTTTCTTCTCCAAAAACAATGGAGCTGTCTCCACTAGCTTTTATAGCTCTAGCTACTTTAGGTACTCCATCATACTGCTCTGTATATGGATTCCTTACGGTATCTGTTTTCTCATTGAATGCATTTACAGCACCTATCAGACAGTTGTTTGATATGTTATCCAAATGGCCTCTGTAGGTTAGCCAAGGTCCGGCCATACTGATATGATCGGTAGTACATTTCCCTGCTGTCTTTATGAGCAGTCTTAGACCCACCAGATTCCCTCCTGAATTCGGCGTAAATGGCGTAAGCAATTGCAATCTTTTAGATTCTGGGCTTACTACCACGCTCACTCCGCTTCCATCTTCTTCAGGAGCAAGGTATCCGTTATCTTCTACACCAAAACCAGCGGGAGGCAATTCGTATCCTGTAGGCTCATCTAGCATTACTTCCTCACCATTATCGTTTATAAGTGTATCTGTTACTGGATTAAAATCGAGTCTACCCGAAAGTGCAATTGCTGCAACTATCTCTGGAGAAGCTACGAACGCATGCGTGTTTGGATTCCCGTCTGCTCGTTTGCTGAAGTTTCTGTTGAAGGAGTGAATAATGCTATTTTTTGGTGCATTTTTGGGATCGGAGTATCTAGCCCATTGACCTATACATGGACCACATGCATTGGTAAAAATAGTGGCGTCTAAATCCTCAAAAATCCCTAGAAGACCATCTCTAGCTGCAGTATATCTTACCGTCTCAGACCCTGGATTAATTCCCAACTGAGCCTTCATTTTAATTCCTTTATCTACTGCTTGCTTGGCTATAGAAGCAGCTCTACTCAAATCTTCATACGAAGAGTTGGTACATGAACCAATAAGTCCCCACTCTACGTCAAGTGGCCATCCATTGGCTTCTGCTTTTTCTTTCATTTCGCCCACTTTGGTATCCAAATCTGGCGTGAAAGGTCCATTCACATGAGGCTTTAGCTCGTCTAAATTTATCTCTATAAGTTGGTCAAAGTACTGCTCAGGGTTTGCATAAACCTCATCATCTCCTGTAAGGTGAGATGCAACATCATTCGCTAAGTCAGCAACTTCTGCTCTGCCAGTAGCCCTCAGGTAACGCTCCATACTCTCATCATACCCAAAAGTAGAAGTTGTGGCACCTATCTCGGCACCCATATTACAAATAGTGCCTTTACCCGTACAGCTCATAGACTTAGCTCCTTCTCCAAAGTATTCCACAATAGCTCCTGTGCCTCCTTTAGCAGTAAGAATACCTGCTACTTTTAGAATTACATCTTTTGGTGCAGACCAACCGCTAAGTTTTCCCGTAAGCTTTACACCTATTAGTTTCGGAAACTTAAGTTCCCAAGGCATTCCTGCCATTACATCTACAGCATCCGCTCCACCTACACCAATAGCAACCATTCCCAATCCACCAGCATTCACGGTGTGTGAGTCTGTACCTATCATCATTCCACCTGGAAATGCATAGTTTTCTAAAACTACTTGATGGATGATACCCGCTCCTGGTTTCCAAAAACCAATACCGTATTTATTAGAAACAGACTCCAAGAAGTTGAACACCTCATTTGATGTATTTATTGCATTTTGCAAATCTTCATCAGCTCCTATTTTTGCTTGTATAAGGTGATCACAATGCACAGTAGTGGGCACAGCCACCTGTGGTTTTCCTGCTTGCATAAATTGAAGAAGAGCCATTTGAGCAGTAGCATCTTGACAAGCAATTCTGTCTGGTGCAAAATCTACATAGTCTTCCCCACGACCATAAACCTGAGTAGCGTTCCCATCCCAAAGGTGAGAGTACAATATCTTTTCAGCAAGTGTGAGTGGTTTTCCTACCACTTCTCTTGCTGCTTTCACCTTGTTTTCAAGGTTTTGGTATGTTTTTTTGATTAAATTGAGATCAAATACGGCTTGTGACATATAGGAGGCAAAGATAATCTAAACAAGCCTATTTGCCTAATGCCTAAAAGAGCTTTTTTGACGCCTACTGGCCTATCAAAAGTTTACCTGTAGTAATCTGCTCACCATCCTGCCTTATCTTGTAAATGTAGGCACCCTGTAGACCAAGAAATCCTATGATTTGCTGATTAGGTACCGCTTCCAAATTCCAAACGAATATTGGCTGACCTAAGAGATTATATAGTGTCATATCATATGTCGCATTGGCGTCCACACTGTTTAGATAAATAGTTAATTTGCCTTCCACCACTGGATTTGGGTATACACCTGTCTCATCTAGAACAGCATCAATAACCTCTGGCAGTGGAATCTGTTCTTCATAAATGCCGCGGCGGAACATCCACATATTTGTACGCATCTGGGCAACTTGATCATTGGTAAATAAATTTTGACACACCTCATTGGAATAGTCCATGTAGTTCTCTAGCATGTCAGGAAACTGACCCCCTATAATTTCATTACAGGTATTTACCCCTTTATTGCAGCCATTGCTCGCTCTTCGGGCAAGTGGAGTGTCATCCATAAAATCGTCTACTGCACAGCCTCCGTCCCCCCATATATGACGGAGCCCAAGATAATGACCTACCTCGTGCACCATTGTTTTGCTACCCGTAGCTAAACTACTTGGGTTATTCTCTCCCACTACTTTATAATGACAAACTACACCTTGTCTTTCGGATGAAGCAAATGAATTGTTTCCCGTCCAGTTGGCAGACCCTGTAGGTGGATAAGCGTAACCGAGTAATGCGTCTACCCCACTGATTGATAAATCACAAATCCAGATATTAAGGTATTTATCTGTATCCCACGGAGCACTGCCTACATTCCCATTTTTCACCAAATCAGCTGCACTCAAACTCGTCGGATTGCTCCCAAAAGTTCCTCGGAACGTTTCCTTACGTATTATGCCGTTAGATGGATTCCCGTCTGGATCTTGTGTGGCCATTACGAATTCTATTCCTGCGTCTGCAGCAAAAGGTTTGAATATGTCCCGGGTATTTATCGTATCTGCATTTGTCCTGCGGAACGCATCATTTATTACTCTTAGCTGAGAGTAAACCAAAGAGTCGTCAATATTTTGCTGAGCATTATTGTACACAATATGAAAGACCACATTGACCTTAAACACAGTATCCTGCCGCTTCTTGGTTTTTATTTTACTCTCCCGCAGAGCAGTGAAGAACGTATTTTCTGCCATCTCGTTAAAACCGGGATACAGCATTTCTAAATAGGTCAAATAGGCTGTTTGGCCACAAAGGCTCTGTGCCATCAAATGACCAGAGTTGCCTAAAGCAATAAAACTGAACAACAATAGGATACGCATAATGATTTTGTCAGTTCAAATATACCCAAAAGAGTACAAAATCACTGTCAGATAAGCGCAATACTAAGCTCCTTCAAAAGTAAATCAACTCCCTTTGAATGCAGGTTTGCGTTTTTCGAGGAAAGCAGCAACACCTTCTTGGTAGTCTGCTGAGCTTCCAGCGATCTGTTGATAGTGAGCTTCATAATCGAGAACTTGGTCCAATGTAGATACTAGTGAATCATTGAGCATCCTCTTCATAGACGCTATAGCAAGAGTTGGGGCATTCGCATAGTACTGTGCAACCTTCTCCACTTCTACGTCCAATACAGTAGTATCGACAGCTCTATTTATCATCCCCCATTCTAGGGCTTTACTGGCACTCACTTTTTTGCCCATGGTAGCCAATTCAAATGCTCTGTTACTTCCTACCAAACGGGGCAAAAAATAAGAAGATCCCGAATCGAGGACTAAACCGATGCCAACAAATACTTCAACAAAACTGGCTCTTTCGTCTGCTATTATAAAATCACACGCCAAAGCAAGTGAACAACCTGCACCTGCGGCTACTCCATTGACACGAGCAATGATTGGTTTTGGCATATTTCGCATGGCTCGAATCACAGGGTTGTAACCAGTCTTTAAAAAGTCTGAAAAATCAATGTCCTTGCCTTCAATGTCTTTTAGATCTTGACCAGAACAGAACGCCTTGCCCTCTCCGCTTAGCACGATTACCCTGCACAGGCTATCGTTTTCTGCTACTTGCAACGCTGCCAATAAGTCTTGACGCATTTGCTCATTAAACGCATTGTATCTATCTGGTCTATTGAGGCAAATGGTTGTTACCCCATTCTCGTTTCTGTATACTAATGTTTCAAAATTCATGGATAAAACTCTTTAAATATGTTAAAAAAACAATACGGGTAGCGATGCAAATGCTCCGGCAGCACCTCCCATTCCTAACTCAAACCACGTATGTGCATTAGCTGCTTTTCTAATAAGAATCACTGTAACCAGAATACTCAATGGCAGAAACACGATCCTTTCAAATCCTACAGAACTGTAATTGTACAACACCATAAGCCCAACCAATGTGAGAAATGTCCACACGGCAGTGTGCCAACTGGCTTTCATCTCTACAAATGCCAGTAAGAGCATAATGATATGAAGTAGCATAGCTGCCATAAAGAAACTAACGTACTCTGTCATTATAAATATACTCACGAATATAAACCCAGCATTGATCAGTGAATACGCTCTAAAAATAGATCTGCGTTCATCTAAATTCGGCATTGCCAAATTCATCTTACGAATAAATTTAAAATACACCAATGGCAATAATAGATAAACAAAGCCGATCCATATCAGACTCAATACAATTGCGTTATGACCGTATTTAGCTACAATGGGTGCATATATTGCCAAACTAAAAATTGGTAAAAATATAGGGTGGGTAAGCACTGAAACTGCTTGAAGGACCTTTTTCATTTATAATTCTTTTCTGAGACGTGCTACGGGCATATTTAACTGCTCGCGGTATTTGGCAACGGTACGTCGAGCTATCTTATAACCCTTATCTTGCAAAATAAGTTTGAGTGCTTCATCCGTTAATGGCTTTTTCTTATTTTCTGCATCAATAGCATCATTCAATATTTTTTTCACCTCACGGTTGCTTACCTCTTCGCCGCTATCAGTCGTAATACCTTCGGTGAAGAAATCTTTGAGTAAGAAAATTCCAAAATCCGTTTCGACATACTTACTACTCGCCACCCTGCTAATGGTGGAGATATCCATACCTATTGCCTCAGCAATATCCTTGAGTATCATAGGTCTCAAATCTGACAAGTCACCCGTCATAAAAAACTCATGCTGAATCTCTACGATTTTTCGCATAGTAACAAGCAGCGTATTCTGCCGTTGCTTTACCGAATCTATAAACCACTTGGCTCCATCCAGTTTTTGCTTTATATATTGTACAGCGTCTTTCTGTTGCTTCGTCTTTTCTTTACTTACCTCGTAGCTTTTGAGTGTCTCATTATACGCTCTACTCACTTTTAATTCTGGGGCATTCTTCTGATTGAGTGACACCTCTAGATCCCCGTAGGATTCTTTGACTATAAAATCGGGTATTATAAAATCTTTAGCTGTAGCTCCTTCTGAATCACTTTGAGCAGGCTTAGGATTTAGGCTAGCAATAAACCCCAATGTCTCACGCAAGTAATCCTCAGACACATCAAATTTTTTAATGATTCGCGTATAGTGCTTTTTAGAGAAATCTTCCATCATTTCATCCAAAATTCTGTAAGCCAGCTTGTACACTGGATTATTTCCTACTTCTTGTTTGCGTTTTATCTGCAACAGCAAGCACTCTTTCAAATCTCTAGCACCCACTCCCGCGGGGTCTAACTGCTGTATATATCCTAAAATCTGCTCCAAATTTTCTTCGGTCGTTCTTATGTTTTGAGTGAAGAGCAAGTCATTTTTAATAGCCGATAAGGATCTACGCAAGTAACCATCATCATCTAAAGTCCCAATGATTTGTTGTGCGAGTAATTCGTCCTGATCTGTTTTGAGAGCTCCTGTTACTTGCTCCAAAAGCCTTTCTCTGAAAGAAGAATAAAAGACCACAGGCATAAATTCTTTTTCCTCATCTGCACCTTGATATTCACCACTCATAAGAATACCTCCATCGTCGTCATTCATATAGTCTGATACGTCAAATTCTTCCTCCTTGGAGCTGTAGTCTAGGTCATCTGCCTCTTCATAACTAGATTCTTCCTCTTCATCCTTGCCATTCTCTAATGCAGGATTATCCAGTAATTCTTCCTCCACTCTTTCTTCAAAATTGAGCGTATTAAGTTGCAACAATTTAATAAATTGGATCTGTTGCGGACTGAGTTTTTGTAGTAGCTTTTGACTTAGATGCTGTTTTAACATATCAGTATAGAAAAGTAGCATTAAGCGTTTACTTTTGTACTCGACAAAAATAGGAAGATTTACACAAGCAGCAAAATGCATACCAAACAACTAGATCAATATGTAGGACAGGTAGTTACACTCAAAGGGTGGGTAGCTAATAAACGAGAAAGCAAAACGGTTGTATTTATCAATTTACGCGATGGTCATGGACTGTGTCAATGCATTCTTGGAATAGATGATTTAGGTGAAGAATTATTTGTAGAAGCTAAGTCTTTAGGCCAAGAGAGCTCTATAGCTGTAACTGGAACTGTAGTAGTGGATGAACGCCAAATAGGCGGATACGAACTACACACTACTGATCTTAAAATATACCAAAACGCGAAGGACTACCCTATCTCCAATAAAGAGCATGGCGTAGAATTTTTAGTAGATAATCGTCACCTCTGGCTTCGTAGCAGAAGACAATGGGCTATAATGAAAGTACGTAATAGCGTCATTTATGCCATACACAATTTCTTTCAGAGTGAAGACTTCGTACAGATGGACGCTCCCATCTTTACAGGCAATGCCGCCGAGGGAACGACAGATTTATTTGAAACGGATTACTATGGCAAACCCGCATACCTTACTCAAAGCGGCCAACTCTACGGCGAGGCTATGGCAATGGCTATGGGTAAGATATACACCTTTGGTCCTACCTTTAGAGCAGAGAAAAGCAAAACGAGACGTCACTTGTCAGAATTTTGGATGATAGAGCCTGAGATGGCCTTTTGTGACATCTTTGAGAATATGGACACCATCGAAAACTTTCTGCGTGCAGTCGTACTTGAAGTTATTGAGAAGTGCCCTGAAGAGCTAGAAATATTGGGTAGAGACATCAGTAAGCTGGAAACAGTAGCGAAACCTTTTCCAAGGATGAGCTACGATGAGGCTGTAGAAATACTAAAAGGCAACAAAGAAGTAAACGGGCAAAACTCGCTTACAGTAATACAAGCAGACTTAGATACGGTTATAGCTCGTCAAGCGGAATGCGAAGCAGAAATAGCTGAACGTGAAGCTACCATAGCTGCTGGAGGTATCAAAAAAGGGGTAATCAACTTCAACCAAAACAAGATAGATGGACTAAAGGCGGAAGTAAAGCAACTGGAAGAAGATCAACGAAATCTTCCACAGTGGCTCGCTTCTGCTCGTGACTTTACCTACGGTCAAGACTTTGGCGGCAGTGACGAAACCGTACTTACTCGCCTGTTTGATAACCCTATCATGGTATACGACTGGCCACATGAGATAAAAGCATTCTATATGAAGCGTAATCCTGAAGACCCTCGTTTTGCAAGAGGGGTAGACGTACTAGCACCCGAAGGATATGGAGAGATCGTAGGTGGTGGAGAGCGTGAAACAAGTGAAGAATGGCTTGTAGAAAAGATACAAGAACACAAATTACCTATGGACGTATTCCAATGGTACCTCGACCTAAGGAGATATGGAAGTGTACCTCACTCTGGTTTTGGACTTGGGCTTGAACGACTCGTTGCTTGGGTTTGTAAACTGGACCACGTACGTGAAACGATACCCTTCCCAAGATACTACGGAAGGTTGGAGCCATAGGGATTTTGATTTCTCAATTCTATCGCGACGTAGCATTTGGGTTGAGTTTTAATAATAACCATTCGTACCGTACCATCTTGCATTTTGTAAGGGACACGTAATTATTATTCACCATCGGTATGTGACGAAGATACCAATAATGATAGCTTGATAAATCACAAAGACCTCAGAAGATTTTATCACTTTGACCTAGAAGGAACGGATATAGCGTCTCTCATACCAAAAGACTACGGTGTGCTTAGTTCTGAATACGATTATCAAAATGATCACTTGCACGTGCGTGCCAAACTAGATAAAAACAAGAATGGTCGAATGGATGAAGATTGAGCTATCCACCTATTTGGGATAGACTTAAAAAAGCCCGAAGCGGGGGTTATATTTTATTAACCTCTCGCCCACACACAAAAATCAAAGGCATACTCATTTGCCTCACTCTTTTCATATTTATCGCATTTTACTTGTCTCCATCCAGACAAATCAGGCTCTGGGAAATGAGCGTCTGCATCTGTAAATGAAGCATCTACTTCGCTGAGATACATTCTATCTACCACGTCTAGCGATTGTCGATATATCTCCGCCCCTCCGAGGATGAAAACCTCATCATTCATCTCTAGTTTTTTGCCGAGTTCTAGGGCCTCTGTAAGCGAGTTAGTCACAAAAGCACCATCAGCCTTATACTCCGTGTTACGCGTAATAATGATGTTGCTCCTATTGGGCAATGGAAAACCGATACTCTCAAAACTCTTGCGACCATGAATGACTACATGACCAGCAGTAGTTCGTTTGAAGAGACGCAAATCATCCTTTATTTTCCATAGCAAATCATTATCCTTACCTATGGCATTGTCTTTGGCTCGAGCTACTATGAGAGATATCTTCATTATAGGTACAAAGTAAAGGGAAGTTTTATTTTCGTCCCAGCATTGAAACAAGAAATCAAAATTAATCAAGCAGCATCTTATTACAAAGAGGGCGACGGCACTAAACTACTCTACGTACTTCACGGCTATGGGCAGTTAGCAAAGTACTTTATACGAAAATTTGTGCCAGCTACACAACAAGGCTACACCGTAATAGCCCCAGAAGGGCAACATCACTTTTACCTTCAAGGCACATCAGGCAGAGTAGGTGCGAGCTGGATGACCAAAGAAAATAGAAAGCAGGATATGGTTAACTACATCGCCTACTTAGATGCCATACATGCAGACCTTACTGCCAAAAAAGAATGGGATGAAATCGTTGTGTTGGGCTTTAGCCAAGGCGTAGCAGCGGCTTTCCGGTGGATCGCAGAGAGCAATATTAAACCCAGCAAGTTCCTCATATGCAGCGGACTCGTACCGCCAGATGTGGATTTAAATATTAAGAAAGCCCTTTTTGATCCCATACAAATGACCTACTTCTCTGGTGTAAATGATCCGTACAGGACAGAAGATGCTGTACAAGAATTTTATACTGCTGTAGCTAGTTGTAAACTAGATATGGAGCTCGTAAACTTTGATGGTGTGCACGAGGTATCTGTAGAGGACGTGTTTGAGCGGTTATAGTTGTGAAATATCCGCTACTTGTTGTAAGTGGACGTAAAATTACCTTGTACCTATCTCGCCATCATCTATAATTTTCACAAAGCAAGTCGCAATACGCTCATCTCAATGCCCCAGTACTATTCTAAAACTCTTTCAAACTCAGATCGAGGCTCTTAACTGAATGCGTCAACGCACCTACAGATATATAATCAACGCCTGTTTCTGCGTAGATACGAATGGTATCTCCTGTGATGCCACCACTAGCTTCCGTCTCGCATTGACCATTTACCAGTTTCACTCCTTCTACCATTAATTCTGGACTAAAATTATCAAACATTATCCTATCTACCAATCCAGTAGCTAACGCTTCCCGCACTTCATTTAGATCTCTTGTTTCTACTTCAATTTTCAGGTCTTTGTCTTTCGATTTTAGGTATTCTTTGGTACGTGTAACACCTCTTGTTATTCCGCCAGCATAGTCATTATGGTTATCTTTCAGCATCACCATGTCCCATAAAGCAAAACGGTGATTTACACCTCCACCCACCTTTACAGCATACTTTTCAAAGGTCCTCAACCCAGGAGTAGTTTTTCGTGTATCCAGCAGCTTTGCATTGGTACCCTCTATCTCTTTTACCAACCTATTGGTAACTGTAGCAATGCCACTCATACGTTGCATAAAATTGAGCATAAGTCGTTCCGCTTGCAGAATACTGTGCACACTTCCCTTCACCGTAAAAGCTATGTCTCCAGACTTTACTTCGGTGCCTTCTTCTACAAGTTGGTCAAAAATCACATCTGTATCTATACGCTCCAAAATATGGCGAGCAAGAGAAATACCGCATAGGATTCCATCGTCTTTCACCAACAAATGAGCCTGACCTTGAGTACTCGCAGGGATAGAACCACGACTACTGTGGTCCCCGTCACCTATATCCTCTGCTATGGCTAGATCTATGAGTTGCTTAACGAACGTGTTGTTGAAATCCATAGTTCAAATTTAAGGATTGAATGGGTTATTTTCGAAGCGTGGTACACATACTTTCCAACGAGTTTTCTCTGGTAAACGAATTCATTCATGAACTAAGAGACAAAGACATACAGCAAGACCGTGCTCGTTTTCGTAAAAACATAGAACGCATAGGGCAGATAGCCGCTTATGAAATAAGCAAGGAGATGGATTCTGACATTCACTTCACAACAACACCACTGGGCATAGCTCAAGTGAAAAAAATGAAAGAGCAGCCTATCATAGCTACAATCCTAAGAGCAGGACTCCCACTGCAACGAGGACTCAATGATATGTTTGATCAAGCAGACTTAGCCTATATCTCTGCATACAGAAAGCATAAAGATGAGGACAATACGGCTTTTGAAATAGTATTGGAGTATGTAGCTACCCCAGATATCAATGATAGAATACTCTTCATCTGCGATCCTATGCTCGCTACAGGTCAAAGTCTAGTGCAGACCTACGAAGCTTTTATGGCCAAAGGAAAACCAAGCAAAGTGTACTTGATAAGTGTAATTGGTAGTCAGGAAGGGGTAGACTATGTTACCGCCAAGATTCCAAATGCCGATCTTTGGATAGGGGTAATAGATGAAAAACTGGATAAAAACGGGTACATCGTACCTGGACTGGGAGATGCAGGTGATTTAAGTTTTGGGACTAAATTGTAAAAAACACCACGGATACTATTAAAGTAATAAACATACATGCCAAAAAATATATTCTTTGACCTAGACCATACCTTGTGGGATTTTGATGCCAACGCAGAAGAGACCCTTCGGGAACTGTATCAGATATACCAAATACGATACCTTTCACATCGTAGTGAGCAAGATTTCTTAGATATCTACGTAAAAAATAACTCAGAAATGTGGAAACTTTATCGCAAGAATCAAGTCACCAAGGAAGTTCTCCGCAGCAAGCGTTTTGTAGATACGTTTAGAGAGATGGGAGTAGACGAAGAAGATATACCAATGAATATCTGGGAGAAATATCTTGAGATATGCCCTACTAAAACTATTCTCATAGATGGTGCTCGTGATCTGCTCGACTACTTAGCTGGCAAATACAACTTACACCTCATCACCAATGGTTTTGCAGAAGTACAACGCCGCAAGTTAAAAAACTCAGACTTGGGCAAGTACTTCAAAACACTTACTATATCTGAAGAAGTAGGCAAGCAAAAACCACATCCTCTCGTTTTTGAAACTGCACTAAAAAACGCAGCGGCCACCGAAAAAACAAGTCACTACGTAGGAGATAATTTAGAAGCAGATATAAAAGGTGCTATTAGCAGTGGATGGAAAGCATACTGGTATACAAAGGATGACTCTGCATACTCACACAAGGATTGTACAGCCATTAAGCATCTGAAGGAGTTGAAGGAAATTTTCTAAACCCAGATACTACGCTGTGGCTGTCACCTTTGTATTTAGCTTAACTAGTGATCAATCCGGCCAATTCGGCCCAATCCCAAGGTCCCTCTCCATACCAGCAGCCATCAAAACTCCACTGAGCAGAAAAGAGTATGGTTGCTACCACTAACCCAATAGCCCAGGCTACTCGCTGTTTTTTTTCTGTCCAGTGCCTAATTACCCTGGACATGGGCAAACTAAAAAATACAAAAAACTCTATAAAACCCCTGTGTCCAAAGCCACAACCCAAGCTGGGTGACCACCACGCTCCATACACCACACTAATAAGCAAAAACAGCACTAGAAACCACAACAAATGACGATTCTGTTTGCGGTATTTTACAATACCATAAAGAGCTATTAGCATTATCGGTGCGTAGAGTAAGGCCCCATTATTAGGGGCAAACCACAGTTCTAGAAGCTTGATATTATCCCAATTGGAAAAAGACTCGTTGGCATAACCAGTAGCACCAGAAGAACCAAAGGCATACTGATTGTACAGCAATTGTAAGATTACCGGGGGACACCCTATAATGGACCCAATACCAACTCCTTTTGCCCAAGTATTTCTAGTGACTTCATTCAGTCGATAGCGATAGGTTAAAAGGAAGTAAATGCCTACTACAGCAAAAAATAACCCATTAATGTGCCGTATACTTAGAGCTAGCAGTGATATAGCAACTACTCCTGCCAATACCATCCAACTTTTAGAAGCCAAAAACCTATAATACAAGTAGATAATTAGAGAATAACAAAACAACAAATACGCATGGGCCATTCCTGCATCACGAGTGAGGTAGTAGAGTAAATTACTGCACCCAAATAGCAAAAACACCAGCAAGTATGCTTGTGCTCGAGTAAGATTCCATTGTTGTACGGCTATGAGAAAAATAAGCAGCAAAGCTAGCGTACCGTATACCGTGGTAGACCAATTGAGTGCCAGATGTTGATTTTCAGTAAAGCCCAAATACACATGTTCTCCCTGCACGTAATCTATAGCCGCAGCTAAAGTAAAAAACGGCAATTGCATTACGGCTACACCAATGGGATACTTTGTACGAATTTTGTTGTCTTTGCAGGAGAATCCTGAACCGACTAAAGAATCAATTTCTACAGGCATTTGTGCCGCATCCCACTCGTAGTAAAAGGTAGCAGGCAAATACACTTGATATCCTGCCTTATCCGAATAAATCTGAGAATGATAATTAAATCGTGGGTGGCGAGAATGCCTATTGAGCGAAACAAAGAGCAACAATCCAAAAAGAAGGACAAACACTATGTTGTCAACCAACTTCATAGTTGTTTTAGCTCTGCATCATTGCCCAAAGTTGGTCTTTGAGGTTTTGTATTCCTTTGCCACTCACTGCGGATATAAACACTACTTCACAATCTACCTCTATGTCCTGACGTATGGCCTCTTCCAGCTCTTCGTCCAGCATATCTGTTTTGGTGATAGCCAGTATTCGCTGTTTATACATTAGCTCTTCATTGAATTTTTGCAATTCGTTGAGTAGCGTCTTATACTCTGCATTGATATCATCACTGTCTGCAGATATCATGAACAATAACGCAGCGTTTCTCTCTATGTGTCTTAGAAATCTGTGTCCCAATCCTTTGCCATCACTTGCCCCTTCTATGATGCCAGGAATATCTGCCATTACAAATGACTTGTAATCACGGTATTTCACGATACCCAAGTTGGGGGTAAGTGTAGTAAATGCATAATCTGCAATTTCTGGCTTTGCCGCCGAAACAACGCTAAGCAGCGTAGATTTACCGGCATTTGGCAAACCCACAAGACCAACATCTGCAAGCACTTTTAGCTCCAATACAAACCACTGCTCTCTACCGGGTTGCCCTGGTTGAGCATATCGTGGTGTTTGGTTGGTAGCACTCTTAAAATTGGCATTACCAAGTCCCCCTTTACCTCCTTTTAAGATTATATACTCTTGGCCCTCTTCTGTGACTTCACCAATAATCTCAAACGTCTCAGGGTCCTTTATAACTGTACCAAGCGGTACTTCTACTATTTGGTTTTTGCCACTCTTACCCGTTTGGTGTTTTTTCTTTCCCGGTGCACCGTGTTCGCAGTATACGTGTCGTTTAAACTTAAGGTGCATTAGCGTCCATAGCTGTGAGTTGCCTCGCAGTATGATAGAACCCCCTTTACCTCCGTCGCCTCCATCTGGGCCACCTTTGGCGTTCAGATTGTCTCTGAAATAACTATGGCTACCAGGTCCACCGTTTCCACTTTTGCCGCAAATTTTTACGTAGTCTATGAAATTCTGATTGCTCATTTGCTTATTTTGTGGTTTACTTTATACTAAAAAAGCAACTAAGGAAATTTCGCCTCAATTGCGTGACAGAGTCTATCAAATATGGCATCTACAGTACCCATACCGTGCACTCCCATATACTTTCCTTGCTCTGAATAGAACGCAGCTAGCGGAGACGTCTCTTCCTGATATACCCTAAAACGATTGCGTATAGTATCTTCATTTTGATCATCTACTCTACCGCTGGTTTTGCCTCGTTCCAATAATCGTTTCACAAGCTCATCTTCTTCTACCTCTAGTGCAAGCATCATAGTCACCGATGTGCCGATCTCACTAAGCACCGTCTCAAGATTTTCTCCTTGAGCTATGGTACGCGGATATCCGTCAAAAATGAAGCCGTTTTCGTTTGTATTACGCTCCAAAAAATCCTTTACCATATTGTTAGTCACCTCATCTGGGACTAGCTCCCCCTTGTCGATAAAGCTTTTGGCTAAAATACCAAGTGTGGTTTGATTCTTTATGTTGTATCTAAAGACGTCACCCGTAGACAGGTGGGTAAGTCCGTATTTCCCGATAAGTTTCGTGCTTTGCGTACCTTTTCCTGCCCCTGGAGGACCAAATAAAATAATGTTGAGCATTGTATTCTTCAGTTTGGTGACAAATGTAAATTAATCTGTAGGGTTACTAAGGATTACTTATTAAAAATAGATGATATCCTCATTTTTGTTTGATTCCAAATTTTGGTTGCCTCTTCAGATAACTGAAATTTCAAAGAGAAAAATACAAAAATAGACCCCAGTATAATAGTTTTAGACACAATACTTAAAAAAGGGTTTGAAATCTCTGGGAGAAACCAATTAACACCATACAGACACATTGATAAACTAAAGATTAATATCAGTTTTATTTGGAATGGATGAATTCCAAATTTTCTATAGATATAAATGGTCTTCAGAATATTATACAGAACAACCGACATGAAAGTTGCTAAAGCTGCACCTGTTATATTAAATTCAGGGATAAATATAATATTAGCTGCAATGTTCAATACTGCCAGAGCAAGTAACGCAATGAGGTTAAATTTATAATATTTGGAATATGAAATAATCAATTCATTTACGCTAGTGAGCATGTCAAATAATTTTGCTACTCCCAGAATTAGTATAACAATCTTTCCGCTCTCATACCTTTCTCCATTAGGAATTAGCTTAAATAAAGCATCTACATTAGTCCATAGTAGTAAAAGTATTAAACACCCAAATAGGAATAGATTGACCCCAGCCTTCTTATAGATCGTTTCTACCTCTTGGATATCGTCTCGTGCTAGTGCTGAGACTATTACGGGACCCGATACGGCTAGTATGCCTGCAGTTGGGATCATTAGAAGATTAGACGCGTTTAATGCTATTGTATAAACGCCTGTTCTGGAGAAATTAAGAATATCCGACACCATGAAAATATCAATTCTATTGGCCAAACCACTTCCTAACGTTCCAAGAATTCCAAAACCTGCAAAAACCGCGATTTTATTAATCTTCTCCCTGGTAAAAAAAGAGAAGTTAAAGAGCAGTTTGAAATTTCCTTTTTTCCATAGATAAAGTAGTATGAAAAATGTACTCGAGAGATAAACCAACCCCAGAGAGTTTAGCATCCAATCAAAATCAAATACCTCATAGAAATATGTCAATCCAAATATTGCAACAGTCAGTTTTACATACAAATTTTTGAATAAAGAAGGTACTGTAACAAGGCCAAAATTTGAAGAATAACTGTAACCCAAAGAACCAAATACTATAGCAGCAGCCACTATAAATATAACTAACCTGTTTGACAGGATATTATCTGAGAGGTAAGCATGAAAATAGAACAAGATCAATGCTAAAATACCAAGCCCAATGACCACAACTCCTATTGAGAAAGTTAGTATACCTCTATTTCGATTATCCTCCGTTTTGAAATCAGGAAAGAATCTAATTACTACATTGAAAATACCTAGACTAGAAAAACTCGCCATCAACATAGCTACTTCTTGTATGTACCTTATTTGCCCTAGCTCACTCTCATCAAAACAGAGCGTGAAAAGGAAAAAAGTATTCAGAATTCCAATAAGGGCTCCAGCGTAGTTTACTACACTAGCTTTCAAGGATTGTCTCTCTATTACTCCCATTTCTTAACCAATATAGACTATCACACTTTAGCTTCCCTAATTTTTTTGATAATCTGAGATAGTTTGAGTTCTACTCATAATTAAACTATACTAATAACATCTACTAACTCAGAAGGATACGCAAGAAGTATAACTTCAGAGTGGCAATGATTATCCTTGACCTCTGAGGTCATTTTCCTTAAACAAAACGAGTAGTTTCTCAGCTCTTTTTCTAGCAGAGGTTTAATCTCAAAGAACTCTATTGGATTGTGATATATCGCTATAGAAAGTATAGGCCTATGCTCCTTTATTGAGTCTAACCCTCCTTTTACAAAATGCATTGCATAGCCTTCAATATCTACTTTAACAAATTTTGGCCTTATTGAATATTGATTCACCAGCTCATCAAATGTCTTTTGTTTTATAGAGATATGATCATATTTTCCTCTTTCTCTCATCAGTGAAAATCCTGCAGAACCTGTATCTGGCAATTCCATGTTTGGCAAGTTATCTTCCGCACTAATTGCTACATTTATTAGTTCAAATTTCGCAGGATCTATCCCTTCATTACTCACATTTTCTAGATACGCCGCTACACTTCTTTTAGAAATTTCAACAGAGTACATCTTCCTATAATCATACTTACTCAGTGCAATGGTAGAGTCCCCCACATAAGCCCCTAAGTCTACAAAATCTTCATTTTTTATGTAGTCATGTGCTTTTTTTGAAAAGAGCGATAATCCGTGATCAAAGTAAAAAACGGAATCTGAAATATGCTGTCTTCCTAATTTATACTTCTGAGACTGCTCATCGAGAAAAAGGCCGATTTTTTCTTTATTAGATTTAGTTTCTACTTCTAGTAGACCTCCTTCGATCTTATTATTTTCATCTATGGGAACCTTTACACTTTCATCAGGATAAGATAAAAACCTATTAGACATTATGTCAACTACTTTCTGAGACTCTGAGTCTAGTCTTTTAGATAGGTTAGACTTTATATCTTCTAGCTTCCGCTCTTTTATGTATGTTTTGAAACTACCACCTAAACTATCCGTGATGTAGATATAATAGGGTTTATTAAAGGATGCAATTTTTTTCTGTATACTTATTAAAAAAAAGTAAATCTTAGGCAAATTAGACCTTATGTATTTTCCGATTTTCATAATATCAATGTTTTAGTAAAAATTTCACTATAGTACTTTTAAAATATCTCTTCCAATAAACATAGTTTATATACTTAGAAGTTTCAGCCCATTTACTCGGCGTTGTTTCTAGATCCATTCCGAAATTTTCAAGGCTTTTACTCCTTACAACTGGTAGTCCCCTAAAAAAAGAGTTGCTCACATTTGTCTGATGTACCACTTGTAGCCAAAGAGGCTGACATAATACAAATCTCACCATACGTGATTTTTTTGAAAACCACTCTACCCAAATTTCCTTATAAATCCGTAATCTCAAGTTTGGCCAAATAGTATGTCCTTTCTCGAAAATCCCTTTTGCAACCTTGCTATCTTCAACAATTGTTAAAAAAGGTGACATAGGATAAAAATAATGAGCCATTTTCTTTCGGCTTTCGTCAAATACATATCCTGAAGCTAATGAGACTAAATAACCATGCTTGAACTCTAGTTCTTGCTGAATAATCTTAACCATATTTCTATGAACGGCATCATCATTATCCATTCGAGAAGTGACAATCCATCTGGTATCTTTATCTATTTTTTGATATGCAGCATCCATATAATGGTTTTGGAAACCCTCCGCACCTGAGCATAAAAAAACCTCAATATTTGGATATTCATTCATCTCATCAATAAATCCTAGAAACTCTTGAGGAGTTTCTGAATCAAGATATAGCAACCAAGTAAAATCCTTCTCAGATTGATTGAGCACAGAGGGCAAACAGTATTTCTTGAATAAGATAATCCTATTTCTAGTCCAATTCACCCATTTCTCATACTCATTATTTTCAGACTTCGGAAAATTACGAAGATTGAATTGCGTTATGATGAAATGCTTATAATTCAGATCCTGGCTCATTCCCATTTCACTTTGTGAACTTCAAACTTAACACATCTTAGAGTAGAGTACAATCAATTTCAGATAATACTAATATGTACTAACTAAATGCTCATTCTAAATTGATCTTCCTTTTGACTCACCAGTTATTTCAACATTCTGTCCCCAACGTTCGGGGCGGTATAGGATAACAGTCTTGCTCAATTACTTTTCTATTCTTAGCCCTCAGATCGTAAATGTAGTCCCTAGAAGTGGGGACAAACCATACGATAATTTAAGCACCTTGAACTAAGCACTAAGTTCAGATAGAAGCCAAACTATCATCCTTATGTCCTTTTTTTTTATCTCCCAGAGAATCTACAATCACTATAGAGACTGTCGGTAGTAAATCTGAATAATTAAGCAATAGTTTTTTCTACGAATCACTTTTGTCTTCCAAAAAAAAAGATTGTCCAGCAGTGTAAATCTTGATATATAATGGATGAAACTCTTGCAAATTAAACAATCACCATCGTAGTAAATTATTATTTCACTACTATCTTGTTTTGACTTGAGTAAATCATCAAACTACTCTTTTAGTCTTAGTGTGTCAGTAAAATTGCCGTAATCTAAATCACTAAACAGGCTAAACAAGAATAATCCTGCAGAGAACATATGCATAATAAAACCAGACCATAGAGTGAGTAAAATATCCGTATATAATCTCATAATGAACAGCCCAATTAAGCCTCATCAAAACAAAACGTATAAATAAAAAATGTATTGAGTACTTCTACTAGAGCAGCTAAATACCCAACAGTGCTAGACTTTAAGGTTTGTCTTGCTATTACTCCCATTACACGAAGCTAAAGAGCGATAAACTTCATATAAATTCTCTGTATGATTTTCGGAATCAAAGTGAGTGTGCAGATACTCCTTACCTCGCCTGCCCATTGCAATTCTCGCACTAGTATTTCTTGCAATTTCTAAAATATGTTTCAGATAATCCTCTTTCTCAGAAAACACAAGACCACATCTAGCCTTTAGTACTAGTTCCATTTGTGGCGTGCAAGCAGAAACTATGAGCGGTTTCCCAGCATACATATACTGAAATATCTTATTCGCAACACCTGAGTTATGTTGCTCATTGATATGAAAGGGAGCAAGGCAAACGTCTACTCTATCAAGTTCAGTGAGTAGTTCTTCTAATGGTATCCATGGCACATATTCAACTCCATTCTTTAGAGATTCTCTCTTTAGATAATCCTCAAAATTTGCTTTATCTGCCTTATCTACTGGGCCTATAATTCGGAGCAACACATTTGGATCGTTAGCAAGTGCTCGTTCAAAAATATCGAGTGTTTCAAATATTCCTCTCCGCTCAGCCACCACACCAAAATACAGAAATGTCACTCTAGTATCCCTTTTCTGTTGCTTGTCTATTTGAAAATTTTCAAAACGAGAGAAATCAATAACATTAGGGAATACTGAAATATTCATCGCGTTTAGAGAAGGATATTTCAAGGCTAAATCTTGTTTATAATTATTAGAGAGAGTTATAATACGATCCACTCCTTCCAAGATATCTTTTTCTTTCTTAGCCCATAAATGAGGTTGTGTAAGCATTTGCCGAAAGAAACCTTTTGTCCAATTATAGGTTGAGACGGTCGCCGGAAAATTTTCATGTAAATCTACGATTAACTTTACGTCTCTTCGGCTACTCATTATTGCCGCCGCCGCCGGAGGAGCCATGTATAAGTCGTGTACATGCAGGACATCGATACTATACTTGGCAATAAACTTCTTAATCCCAGCCTGCCATATCCACTTGTATATGGGCAACCAACTGGACATCGCAAATAGTGCATTCTTAGCCCTTTTGCCTAATGCTACATAATCTACACTTGTTTCATAAATTAAGTCCTGCTCAGTTTTAAAGCATAGCACTTTCACATCAAATTTTTCTCTGAGCATAGCTGCTTCTTTAAAAACCCTAACGTCATTTACAAAATCATTATCTACTACTATCCCTACTTTCATTAAGAAGAATCAAAGTTAGATATTCTAGTGAACTTGGCAGACAAAATCTTTTGTGAACAGAGTTTTTAAAATAGATCAAATACAAAATTATCAAATAACAGGCCGCCGAAACTTTTCATTTTGAAGCTACAAATTCAGCAAATCGTGGATAAAGGGAAACATTTAACAGAAAATACTCATTTATCAAAATTTCGAGCCATTTTTGTTGCTAATACAGTAAAACTTATATGATATTCGACCAGAGCGTAAAACCCTGTCTTAAACGTGAAAAATTCATTAATTCATTACACGTAAACCTTCCAAAGGAGGCTATAAATATCTCCAGATTTAGATATAAAAATGATTGCAAAAAAAATTGACACCTATCTTAATCTTGACGAGTCAATACAACAAGAGTATAGAGAGGCCGCACACTTAAAATGGAAGCTGGAATATAGAGGATCGACTAATTATGATAAATTTGCGAGCCAAATATCTTCGATTCAAATAACCAGTGAAATTTGAACAAACACATCCTACTCATAACCTACTACTGGCCACCAGACAATAGCTCTGGAGTACAGCGATGGGCGTACTTTGCTCATTATCTTGATAAACTAGGACACACAGTAGAGGTGGTAACCGTAGACCCTTCCAAGGCGAGCTACAAAAATACAGACGACAGTTTCACCCAATTGGTAAAGGACATAAAATTTCATACAACTAGTACTTTTGAGCTTTTAAAAGCGTACTCTTTGCTCACCACAGGAGACTCCAAAAAAGGCATACCACGTGGAAGTGTGGATGACAATAAAAGCATCGTAAAAAAAATAGCTAATAAAATAAAGGCCGATTTCTTCGTGCCAGATGCACGTGTAGGGTGGAATAGGTTTGCATTGACTGCTACTAGACTCCTTGTAAAACAAGATACCATAATAATCACCACTGGACCACCACAATCTACACATTTAGTAGGGCTAGAACTGAAAAACATATTTCCTAACAACACGTGGATAGCAGATTTCAGAGACCCATGGCTAGAGTTGTATTCTAATAAAGACCAACCACAAAGCAAATGGGCTGCACTCAAAAATGCACGTCTAGAAGATAAAGTCCTCCAGCAAGCTGATGCAGTGACCACCATAGGTCCTTCATTAGCCAAGATGCTAGAACAGAAGGTAAGCAAAAAAGAAAAAGTGCACTATTTCTACAATGGGTACGATGAGGCTAAAATGGAGAATGTTACGCCATACGAAACACCTAATTTTACGATCACATTCATTGGACTACTAGCAGAGGATTACGACACCGCTGGATTCCTAGCAGCATTGAAAATCTTTGCACTAGCACACTCACCCACCAAAATAGCCTTGACCCTCGCAGGCAATATTGCTCAATCATTTTTGAATCAAGCAAACGAAATAGAGAACTTGGAAGTGCACCACAAAGGGTTTGTGTCTCATACAGAAAGCTTGCGATTAATGAAATCCGCTTCTTTACTTTTTACTATACTACCATCTCAAGAGCAAGACGAGATTATCATTTCTGGTAAAATGATGGAATATCTTGCGGCTCGTAAACCGATATTATGTATTGGCAATAGAAATGGTGATGCGGCCTCACTAATAGATCAATGCGAGGCGGGCACAGTTGTAAACCACAACCAAAGCGAGGCCATGACGAAATTTATGGAGCAATGCTACTCTGAAGAATTCATACTAAAAAGCCACACAGACATCTCACAATATAGCCGTAAGGAAGTAGCAGATAAATTCGCTATTCTATTAAAAGACTTGTAGTCGAGGCCCACAGAATAATTGGACCTTATTGTGTGTTACTTCACAAAGTAATTCTATTTTTGAGCCTACGCATCATGAACCAATTAAAATCAATCCTTGGCACCTACAAAAACGTACTGATCGCCATTGCTGTTATTTTTACACTCACCGCTCTTTTTGTGCCTTCCAATTTCAAAGGAAAAGCACCCAAACAAAGTGATATAGTTCAGTTCCAGGGAGCGGCCAGCGAAATTATCCAGTACAGAAAAGACGAGGGGGGCACATTGCTCTGGACAAACGCCCTATTCTGTGGGATGCCGGCATACAGCATTAGCAACCCGACTGAGCCTGTTATAATAAAGCACCTAAGAAAGCCTACCAGTCCATATTTATGGTCTATTATTTTCCTGTACATATTCTGTGCATTTGTCATGCTCAAATCTTTTGAGGTACGCACGTGGTTAGCACTTATTGGTGCTATCGGGATAGGTTTTGCTACAGAAAACCTTACCATATTAGCGGTAGGACACAATACTAAGGCAGCAGCAATTGGCTACTTACCGCTAGTAATAGCAGGTTGCCAATACTTGTTTAGAAAAAAACACCTCTTTGGTCTTACGCTACTGGCAGCTGGATTTGCCTTGCAGATCTACGTCAATCATGTACAAATCACATACTATGGTGGCTTTATGGTTGCGTTGTTTTTTGTGTTCCAGCTCGTAAAGCACATCAAAGAGAATCGTATAAAAGAATTTGCCCTTGCTGCCATACTTGCGATTGCGGGTGCCAGTATAGCCATAAGTGCAAATAGCCTAAACTTACTGTTGCTTAATGAATATGCCGAAGACTCTATTAGAGGTGCTAGTGCTCTTACTATAATGAAAGAGGCTAGTGATGCAGGCAATGTACAAAATGGCCTTACCAAGGATTACGTTTTTTCTTACAGCACAGGTTGGACTGATATTATTGCTACTTTTATCCCAAACTATAGCGGCGGAGACTCTGATAAGCTCGGCTTATACTATGGGCAAATAGGAAGCACCTCCGGACCAAAATACATTGGAGCTACAATGCTAATACTGATGCTCCTTGGTCTTGTTCTCGTAAAAGGTCCCAGAAAATGGTGGCTTGTTACTACCATGATACTCACCATCATCTTGTCTATGGGTGGCAACAACTTTGTAGGCATAAATACCTTTATGTACGAGCATTTTCCCTTGTACAATAAATTCAGGGCACCCAGCATGATGCTAGTCCTCTTACAACTTAGTGTTGGTTTAATGGCCATACTCGGATTGGAGCAATTGTTTCGCAATCCCACTATAGCCAATGAGGAACTCAAAAAACTCAGAATTGCGGCTGTAAGTGGAGTTGCCGTCGTATTACTTCTGACTTTTACAGGCACTCTATTCAACGATTTCAATAGTATACCTAAGGAAAATGAACAAGGACAAATAGTATATGACTCTGATACAGAGTATGCCAAAAACGTAATAAAAAGACAAGGAGGGCAGCCAGATCAAACAAGCATAGATCGTTTCAAAGATCAGCTAAGTGACCTTAGAATAGAGGCAATGAAAAAAGACGGTTTTCGCAGTCTATTCTTCATCATTGCAATACTCATTGTGTTGTGGTTGTTTACCAATAGTAAGCTCGACAAGAAATACGCCATAGTACTACTTGGTTTGCTTATAACCGCAGATCTTTGGTTTGTTGGCAAACGCTATCTAAATGACAAAGATTTCAAGAAAGTAAGAACCCTAGAACAACCTTTTGTCCCATACCAAGCAGACTTAGCGATACAGCAAGATAAGTCTTACTACAGAGTATTAGATTTGACTCAGAGTACGCTCAACAGCAATAGATGTGCTAATTTTCACAAATCTATAGGAGGCTATAGTGCTGCTAAAATGAGAAGATTTCAAGACCTCTGGGATTGGTATTTAATGGATGATCTTCGATCTGGTAAGGTTCAAAACAATGCCATTTTCAATATGCTGAATATGAAGTACTTCATCTACCCAAACCAGCAACAACAAGGAGGAGAACCACAGTACGGGAAAAATACCAATTCGCTTGGGAATGCTTGGATATTGGCTGATATACAAGTAGTACCCAACGCCGATAGTGCTATCCTTAGATTAGGAACTTTGGACACACGTTCACAAGGTGTTGTAGAGCAAGAGTTTGAAGAGCTAATCTCAACTAACATTGCCATAGACAGCAATGCTAGTATCACTTTTGACAAGTACCATCCCGAAAAGTTGGAATACACCTACAACAGTAGCCAAGAAAGCAATGTTGCTTTCTCAGAAGTATTCTATGACAAAGGGTGGAAAGCCTACATAGATAACAAGCCTGTAGACCACTACCGAGTAAACTACGTGCTGCGTGGACTCAAAGTACCCGCAGGCAAGCACAACATCACTTTCGAATACAAACCAGACACATATGCCATCGGTAGCACCTTAGCCATCTCTTTTGGTTCTATCATCTACTTATTAATAGGCCTATCTCTATTAGTATGGACAAAAGCACAATTTACTGCTCATAAAGAAGTAGCTTAACTCTATGCGATTTGCGGATTTACCCGGACTAGATAAGCTTAAAACGAAGCTTTTACAAAGTGTAAATAATGGCAAATTGCCTCATGCACAGTTATTCCTAGGGCCACAAGGAAGCGGTAAGCTAGAACTTGCCTACGCACTTACGCAGTATCTATACTGTTCAGAAAAGCAAGGGACTGACTCCTGCGGCGAGTGCAGTAGTTGTCGAAAAATATCCAGCCATACACATCCAGATGTACACTATTCTTATCCTGTCACTAATCCTGGGACATCTACCAAGAAGCCAATTAGTACAGACTACATAGAAAAATGGCGAACCTTTAACAAAGAGAAAGCATTTTTCAATATTTCTGACTGGGTGAGTGTGATAGCTAAAGATGAGAATAAACAGCCAAATATCTACAGAGAAGAAACCAGAAGCATTATTTCTAAACTTTCGCTGAAGCCCTACGAGGGAGAAGCCAAAACACTGATAATTTGGATGCCAGAATATTTGAAAAACGAAAGTAACGTCTTACTCAAACTGATAGAAGAACCGCCACAGAAAACATATTTTATACTTGTAGCTGAAGATAGCGATGAGCTACTTACGACCATTACCAGCAGAACACAGTTAGTCAAAGTGCCGCGATACACCCAAGAGGAGACGGTCAACTTCCTCAAAGACAAGTACAAACTAGAAAGCACCAAAGCAGAGCAGTTGGGTTATCTAGCTGAAGGTGATTTTCGCAAGGCAAATGAACTGGTAGAAAGTGTAGAGGACAACTACGGCAGCATTTTTAGAGATTGGATGATTGCTTGCTATACCAACAATCTTATAAAATCGTATGAAATTGCGGATAGTATGACGAAGCAAGGAAGGGTGCAATCTCAATTATTTCTGACCAATGGGCTATCCATATTACGTGAGAGCCTACTCTACAAAACGGTAGATGGATACCAAATAAAAGCGGAACAAGAGCAGCAAGATTTTATCAAGAATTTTAGCAAAACCCTAAATGCTTCTTGTATAGAAAAGAGCTACAAACAAATAAATGAAGTCATTTACCATATTAAAAGAAATGCAAATGGGCGTCTAGCTTTATTTCACCTTAGCCTAAATTTAAGATATAACTTTGTACGTAAATAAATGATAAACAATCAAATACAGAAAATATTAATCCTTGCTCCACATACAGACGATGGAGAATTTGGTTGTGGAGCAAGCATCCACAAATGGGTACAACAAGGCAAAACTGTCTACTATGCTACCTTCTCAGCTTGCAAACAGTCTGTACTTCCTGAGTTTCCAGAAGATGTACTGATCACTGAGGTAAAAGCCGCAACGAAGGTACTTGGTATAGTACCTGAAAACCTACTGTTGTTTGATTACGAAGTACGAACATTCAACTACCACAGACAAGAAATCCTAGACGATCTCATCCGACTCAGAGAACAAATCAAGCCGGATTTAGTCGTAATACCGTCTCTCAACGATATACATCAAGATCATAAAACGATCGCAGAAGAAGGGCTACGAGCATTCAAGTTTTTCAGCATACTAAGCTACGAGATGCCATGGAATAACTTGGTATTCAATACCACATGTTTCAATACGCTCCAAGAAGCAGACGTAGACAAAAAGATAGAGGCACTAAAAGAATATAAGTCTCAAGCCCATAGACCCTATAGCAATCCTGCTTTTATAAAAGGTCTAGCACTAAGCAGAGGCATACAAGTAAATGCTCCTTTTGCGGAGGTGTTTGAAGTAGTGCGATGGAAGCTATAAAACGTATACTGGTAACTGGTGGCGGTGCTCCTGGAGCCCCTGGCATATTAAAATCTATTGCTAAAGAAGCTCCAGAGCTTACTATTTATGCTTGCGACGCTCAGTCAGAGACAGCTGGCAAACTCCTAGCAGACGGTTATTTTTCGGTACCTTTAGGCACAGCACCCAATTTTGTAGAAGTACTCCTAGCCAAATGCATAGAACACAATATTCAAGCTGTATTACCTATTACAACCAGAGAATTGGAACCGCTCAGTAAGGCAAGACCTCAGTTTGAACAAGCCGGCATTCACCTCATAGTAAGCGAGAGTAAAGACCTTGATATTGCCAATGATAAAGGCAAACTGTATACCCACTTATCACAGCATTCTATTACCGTTCCTGCCTTTGGTATTGCAAATACCTATGCAACGTACAAGGAGATAAAAACACGACTCAAAAAAGACCGCAAAAGATTCATTGTAAAACCCTGCAAAGCAAATGGGAGTCGCGGTTTTAGAATAGTTGATAGCAGCGTAAACAAGCACGACTTACTGTTCAATCACAAACCAAATAGCACTTACATCTCTGAAGAAGAACTAGACGATATTTTATGCGAATCATTCCCTCCACTGCTCATATCTGAGCACCTCCCAGGAGACGAGTATACCGTAGATTGCCTGGTCAATAACGGCGTACCTCAGCTCATCATACCACGCAGAAGAGACAAAATGAATGCAGGCATTAGCGTAGCAGGAGAAATCGTAAATAACACAGAAGTCATAGCCTATTGTGCTGCTATTTTGGCTACACTCAAGCTCCACGGTCCCATAGGAATACAGGTAAAGTATAGTAAAGATAATATACCTTTACTCGTAGAAATAAACCCCAGAATTCAAGGCACCACAGTAGCACTGATGGGTGCAGGCATTAACATCCCGCTACTCAGCATTACCAACGGATTACGCTCCAAATCACTGAACGAAACTCCTATCAAATGGGGCACTCGATTTATTAGACACTACGAAGAGCTATATTTCTAATTCTTTTCCTTTTTTTAAGATATATTTGACCGATGTATCTATGTGATACTAAATGGTAGAATAAGAGACGTATGCAGTCTTTATTTACCTTTATAAAATGATAAACACGATTAGCAATATATAGATATGGGATGCGGAAGTTGCGGTAATAATAATGGGAGTCACAGCCCGGGATGTGGCAACAATGGTAGCTGCTCTACAGGCAGTTGCAATAAATTGAATGTATATAATTGGCTTACAGATGTAGTGCTCCCGGAGGATTACGAGCCTTTTAATATTGTAGAAGTACGTTTCAAAGGGAGTAAAAAACAGTTTTATAGAAATGTAAATCACCTAGAGCTCTTCACCGGACAGAAGGTGATAGTAGACTCAGATATAGGTTATGATGTTGGAGAAATTTCGCTTGCCGGCGAGCTGGTAAAACTACATCTCAAAAAATATGGTGTAGAAGAAGACAATAGTGAGATGCGTAACATACGCAGTCTTGCTACAGAAGACCAAGTTACCAAATATGAGCACTTCAAGAGTTTGGAACAAAAAACACTTGAAGAGGCCCGTACCATAGCTCTTCAGCTTCGCTTGAAAATGAAAATAAGCGATATCGAGTTTCAAGGGGATGGCAAAAAAGTGACATTTTACTATACCTCAGAAGGTCGTGTAGATTTTCGAGAATTGATACGTCGTTATGCTTCTTCTTTCAAAAGTAGAATACAAATGCTACAAGTAAGTTACCGTGAAGAAGCTTCAAGGCTTGGAGGGATAGGATCATGCGGCAGAGAACTTTGCTGCAGTACTTGGCTCACAGATTATAAGGTTGTGAGTATGGGTGCTCCAAAAACACAAAATTTGAGTATCAACATGCTGAAGCTAAGTGGACAATGTGGTAGACTAAAATGCTGCCTAAACTACGAGCTTGAGCTATACCACGAAGTGCTTAAAGAATTCCCTAATGAGAAGGTAAAACTGAAAACAGAGTCTGGTTTAGCTAGTCTTAGAAAAATAGATATCCTAAAAGGGACTGCCTGGTACTGCTACGAAAAAAGTTTTGACTGGATACCCGTAAACGTAGACAGAGTAAATGAGATAATTGCTCTTAATAAGGTAGGTAAAACTCCAGCAACATTGAGTGACACAGCACTTGGTGCTGAGGTAGCCTTCAAAACACTTGAATTCAAGGATGATCTACTAGGAGATACGGACCTTACCCGTATGGATGATAAGAACAAACGTGGCGGAAATAGAAATAAATCTAAAGGGGGAAACCGCAACAATCGAGGGGGCAACGCAGGCAATAAGAACCGGAACAACCCGAATGCTAAGAGCGGCAAATCGAGAACAGACAAACCAGCAGGAAATGAACCTAAAGGTGACCGATCAGCTAATCCTCGAAAGAAGCCTAACCGCAAGCCTAATCCAAACCGTAAACCAAAAGGCAATAACGACGCACCGAAACCGGATATTAAAGGGTAATGCAAGAAAGGCACTCCAATAGAAAAAGATACTTTGATGAGCAAGGTCTAACGACAGCTAAGTACGTTATTCCATATATCTCCGATCTTATTACCATCGCACCAGAGACTACCGTACTAGAGATAGGTTGTGGTGAGGCAGGAAATCTCAAGCCTTTTTTAGACATAGGATGTAGATGCGTAGGCATAGATATCTCAGAAGGCAGAATAGAAAACGGAAAGAAATTCTTTGCAGATCATCCACATTTTGATAAGCTAGAACTCATTGCTGAAGATATATACGATACAGTAAGTCCAGAGGAATTTGACATAATTATAAGTAGAGATGTAATAGAGCACATTCCAAACCAGGAACTATTTATGGCTAGATGCCGCGATTTCATGAAACCAGATGGAATCTATTTCATAGGTTTCCCACCATGGCACAATCCTTTTGGAGGACATCAACAACTGCTGAAACACAAGCTATTCTCTAAATTGCCGTATTTTCACATTCTACCAAGAGGGATTTACAAAGGTCTACTAAGACTCATAGGGGAGTCTGAAGCCAAAATAGATGGCATGCTCGAAATCTATGATACGCGTATCACTATTGATCGATTGAATAGAATATTAAAGGATAACAACTACTCTGTACTCAAGAAAACAATGTGGCTCTTCAATCCAAACTACGAAACTAAGTTTGGGCTAAAACCGCGTAAACAAATCGGAATACTGTCAGGGATACCGCTTTTAAGAAATTTCTTTGTAACTGCCGGCTACTATGCAGTGAGGGCAGATAAGTAAGGTTAACTATCAATCGTATTGAAGTAGGAACTTCTGCATAGTAGCCCGTTTAGTCTTCTCTACATATCGTCCGTTTTGTTGAGCCTAGCGTCCCTTAATTCTCAAGTTTCACTCTATTGCGAATAGACCGTGCAAGCGTCATTTCGTCTGCGTATTCCAATTCTCCCCCTACAGATATCCCTTTGCTCAGGGTACTTACACCTACCCCTCGTTCTCGAAGTTTCTTCGCAATATAGTATTCCGTAGTATCCCCTTCTAGCGTAGAACTCAAGGCTATAATGGCCTCTTTTATTGTACCGTGTTCTACACGTTGCAATAACTCAGGAATTTTCACATCACTAGGTCCTATACCATCTACAGGCGATATCAAACCACCCAAAACATGAAAATGGCCGTTGTACTGACCCGTGTTCTCTATAGCAATTACATCTTGAAAATCTTTAACCACACACACTAAACTCTCATCTTTGCTAGGCGAGCTGCATACGTTGCACATATCTGAATCACTAATATTATAGCATTGCTTACAGAATTTTATCTCTGTACGCATATTAATGAGTGCGTGACTTAGTTCTACCGTATCTCCCTCCGTTTTTTTGAGCAGGTGCAAAGCCATACGCAATGCACTTTTCTGGCCTATTCCAGGAAATTTAGATAATTGTTCGACTGCTTTATTGATTAGGTTAGAAGACGTGCTCATATATTATAGATAACAAAGTTAAATACTGATAGTAACAATACAACATATATGCGAATGATGTGTTTAACTTGCACCTAGTTTTGGAACAAACAGATAAAATAACCATAACCGCCTCTCCCAAGCACCAACCCGACCAAGAAATACGGGGTGCACGACACGTTTTCAGCTATAGCGTGACCATAACGAACAATAGTTATGAGACCGTACAGTTGCTCCGTAGACACTGGTATATCACAGATGGAGTGTTTGGCGAAAGAGAAGTAGAAGGTGAAGGTGTCATAGGTCAACAACCTACCTTAGAGCCAGGTGAACGTTTTGAATACCAATCATGGTGTCCTGTATCAGAAGATTATGGCAGTATGCGTGGGTATTTCACTTTCACAGAACTACGTACAAGCAAAATGCTACGAGCAGAAATAAATACATTTTTGCTTATGCCTGAAGAAGCACTCAATTAAGCGAAGAATAACGAGTGAGCTATCCCGATTACACCTACTGCCCAGCAGTAGTACGCAAAGTAGGATAACTTACTTTTCTTTACAATAGAAATCATCCATTTACAGGCAAAGTAACCTGCAGATAGTGCAGCAACAAAACCAACAAGCACAGAACTATCCATAAGTAGAGCAGATGACTGACCCGCTTCAGGCAAGTCTAAGTAGTCTTTGAACTCCTTTGCCATTGCCCCAAAAATGAGTGGCAATACCATTAAAAAACTAAAACGTGCCGCTTTCTCTCTATCTATACCCAGCATAACTGCAGTAGCTATTGTACTGCCGCTTCTGCTTATTCCTGGCATTATAGCTACAGCTTGCACGACACCCAATATTACCGCACTCTTGGTAGATACTTCCCCTTTCAGGCTTTTAGCTTTATCAGAAAAAAAAAGAACAACCCCGGTAACGAGTAGCATCACACTAACAAGCAATACATTACCCCGATAGAAGTCATCCATTTGATCTTTTAGAAATAACCCAACCAATACGGCAGGAATCATCGACAACACGATGAAGTAAGAAAATCGTGTTTCAGCATTCCACGTGAACGAGAATAATCCTTTGAATATCCCAATGATGTCTCTCCAGAAAACGATAATAGTACTCAGTGCCGTAGCAAAATGTAGCACTATAGTGAATAATAAACCAGCTTCTTTCTCTTCTATGCCAAAAATAGCCTTGCCCAATTCTATATGACCACTGCTACTGACGGGTAGAAACTCTGTAAGTCCTTGAATAACACCAAGAACAATAGACTCTAAAACAGTCATTATAGCCCTTTAGGCTTTTTCATGATAGCATATATCTCAATCATGAAACCACTAAGAACTACGATAGGTGCTAGTGTTGTTTTTCTAAAGTCATAGATATCTTCTTTGCCGTACATAAGCACAAAGCCTAGTACTACAACTCCTAAACCAATGAGCATCCATGTGTAATTATCCTTACTAAACACGAAATGGTTCTTTACTGGAGTACTTCCTTCTGATTTTTTTGTTTTTGCCATGATGCTATTTATTTAGGTTATCTGTGTATTCTCTAACTATTTTTTGGTAGCATAGGGAGTTGCTCTAATGATGACCGTCACTCTTCCTGCTAAGAGCAAAAATAACATCAAAAAGTATGGATACCAGTTTTGTATGATATGTTCACCGAATGTAACCCTATTTACATCTACTAAAAAACGAACCCACTGAACATAAATCATGCAAGGAAAGTGACGATAACAGTACCTCTACCAAACCAAATAAACGTCCATGCGAGTAATTTTCCGGTGTAAGGCTTCCAAATAAATTTTTCTGCAGCATCGATAATTTGTTAAATTTTGACACTATACCATTTGGAGTATTCAAATTGCATTTACGATGAGACTAACCTTTCTCTCTACATGATTTTTCGCCTGATAATTCAGAAGATTTTCCCGAATAATTATCCGTTCTACTACATTTGCTGCTTATCCAAAATAAATGAGTTCGTACGATTTTCAAACGATAGAATCCAAGTGGCAGGCGGAGTGGGCTACCAAGCAGATATACAAGACTACTATAGACCATAGCAAGCCTAAATTCTATGCTCTCGATATGTTTCCATACCCGAGTGGTGCGGGTTTGCACGTAGGTCATCCCCTAGGCTATATTGCTTCCGATATCGTATCTCGCTATAAACGGCTCAATGGCTACAATGTATTGCACCCAATGGGTTTTGATGCCTTTGGTTTGCCTGCGGAGCAATATGCCATACAAACAGGTCAACACCCTGCGGTAACTACAGAAGAAAACCTTACACGATACAAGGAGCAACTCAATAGAATTGGTTTCTCGTATGACTGGGATAGAGAATTAAGGACCACAGACCCTAAGTACTATAAGTGGACGCAATGGATTTTCATTCAATTATTCGAATCGTGGTACAATGTCAAAACAGATAAAGCAGAAAGCATAGACGCTCTCATTACCATTTTCGAAAACGAAGGGAATGTGAACATTGAGCACAACGGCGAGGAAACAGAAAACTTTACTGCTGAAGGTTGGGAGAATAAAAGCAGACAAGAGCAAGAAGCTGTGCTGCAATGCTACAGGCTTGCTTTCCAAAAAGAAAACACCGTAAATTGGTGCGAAGAACTAGGAACTGTACTTGCCAATGATGAAGTGAAAAATGGCCTATCTGAAAGAGGAGGACATGAAGTAACTCAGAAAATAATGAAGCAATGGTACTTGCGTATCACTGCTTATGCAGACAGATTGCTTGATGGGCTGAACACCATAGACTGGAGCGATAGCATAAAAGAAACACAGCGTAATTGGATAGGTAAAAGTCAAGGAACACAGATAGATTTTAGAGTAGAGATATCAGATTTGAGACTAGGCGGAGCTCTCCCAAATCTCACATCTAAGGTCACTGATCTAAAAATAGAAGTTTTCACTACCCGACCAGATACTATTTTCGGTTCTACCTTCATGGTTCTGGCACCGGATCACGAATTGGTAAGTCAAATTACTACGAATGTACAACGTGCAGAAATAGAAGCATATGCTACTATAGCCAACAATAAATCCGAATTAGAACGCAAGAAAGATAAATCAGTAAGCGGAGTATTTACAGGAGCGTATGCTCTGCATCCATTTACTCAGAAAAAACTACCGATCTACATCTCGGAATATGTACTGAGCGGATATGGAACTGGAGCCATAATGGCCGTTCCTGCTCATGATGACAGAGATCATGCATTTGCAAAGAAGTTTGGAATAGAAATTATTCAAGTAATTTCTTCGAAAGACGAAATAGACATCCAAAAGCAGAGCTATGATGCCAACTACGGTAAGCTCATGAATAGTGAGAACTTTGACCGGCTTACGGTAAAAGAAGCGTCTCAAGCCATTATTCAACTGGCAGAAGAACGTAGATTTGGAACTAAAAAAATAAACTATAAACTACGTGACGCAGGCTTTAGCCGCCAAAGGTACTGGGGTGAGCCCTTCCCTATCGTACATCAAGACGGCATACCTACCGTAATCAATGAATTGCCGCTAGAGCTCCCACCTGTAGACAGCTACGAAGCAAAAGGAACTACAGAAAGTCCGCTTGCCAATAACGCAGAATGGGTAAATATACCAAGAGGTCGCAGAGAAACCGACACCATGCCAGGATATGCGGGCAGTAGCTGGTACTTCCTTCGCTATATGGACCCGAATAACGATCAGGAGTTTGTAGGAAAAGAAAGCTTAGAATACTGGAATCAAGTAGATTTGTACATAGGAGGAACGGAACACGCTACAGGTCACCTGCTGTACAGTAGATTCTGGACAAAGTTCCTCTGCGATAGAGGACACATCTCTTTTGATGAGCCATTCAAAAAACTGGTAAATCAAGGAATGATTCAGGGAGAGAGCAAGTTTATATATCAGGTTTGTGCTGAAAGAAGAGATCCATATACCATACAAGCATTACCTTTAGATGCGAAGTGGCTACCTGTCTTCGTATCTGCTCATAAATTAGACGGTATTGTCCCAAAAGACAATACAGAGATTCTAAACTACATTAGATCAAACTTTGATATCCCTTTTGAGGTTAATCAAGTTGCAATTCGAAGGTTCAGAATTCCTAGCATATTGGTAGATGGGGACAAAGTTCACACTAATGAACTTACGGAAATGTGGAATCATCATAAGTTGGAGGAATTGTTACCCGCTCATTTTATGCACAAAGAATCTTTTTCCGCAACTACTGAAGTTGAAAAAATGTCAAAATCTAAGTTTAATGTTGTAAACCCAGATGACATTGCAGACCAATACGGAGCAGACACCCTGCGTCTCTACGAAATGTTCCTAGGGCCACTAGAAGACAGCAAGCCTTGGAGTACCAAAGGAATAGACGGCACCTACCGTTTCTTAAAGAAGCTTTGGGCTCTATTCTATGATCAAGATGGCACTGCTCAGTGGAATGATACTACTGCAAGCAAGGACTCCATGAAGACCTTGCACAAAACCATCAAGAAAATAACAGACGATATCAATGCCATGTCGCTGAATACATCCGTGGCTCAATTTATGATTTGTGTAAATGAACTCGGTAGTCAGAAATGTCAAAATAAAACTGTGCTTGAACAAGTACTGGTATTGCTCAATCCATTTGCACCGCACATCACAGAGGAGCTTTGGAATGCTATAGGCAACAAAGGATTCATAGCAGACGCTACATGGCCAGCGTATGATGAAAAGCACCTAATAGAAAGCAGTAAGGTCTACCCTATTTCTATCAATGGAAAGACAAGGACCAACCTTGAATTCCCGCTAGATATGAGCAAAGATGAAATCGAAAAAAATGTACTTGCAAACGAAATAGTCCAAAAATGGCTCGACGGCAAACCACCTAAGAAAGTGATTGTGGTTCCCGGTCGAATTGTGAATGTGGTGATGTAGTCAGTGAAATTTATCAAAGTCATACGATGACATACTTTAATGAAACATATTAAAACCGTCGAGTGGTAGTATTACTTATTTAGGTTTACTACCTTCGACCTATCATAAAAGAGTAACACCATGAATAGCTGGATAGATATAGCACACAACTCAGATTTTAGCATATACAACTTACCTTACGGTATGTTTGTACGGGACGATAAGCCCACTCCTGGAGTGGCTATAGGAGATAGCATTATAGACCTAAACGCTTGTGCTAAAGTTGGTTTATTTGCCGACCTAGGTTTTGATACTACTGTTTTCGAATCTGCTGTACTCAATGATTTTATAGCTTGTGGTAATGACGCTTGGAGTACGTTACGTGCCTTTCTTATAGAAGAACTTACCACAGAGGGTCAACTTTTTGTATTTAAAGAAAAAGTAATAGTCGATAGACTGGGAGCTGCCATGTGTATGCCCGTAAGTGTAGGCGACTACACAGATTTCTATAGCAGTATAGAGCACGCTACCAATGTCGGTAAGATGTTCCGTCCTGACAACCCGTTGCTACCAAACTGGAAACACATACCTGTAGGATACCACGGCAGAGCAAGCAGTATAGTTGTGAGTGGCACTCCACTGAAAAGACCAAGTGGTCAAACAATGCCTCCTGATGCCGACAAACCCGTTTTTGGAAAAAGTAAACGCATGGACTTAGAACTGGAGATGGGCTTTATTATAGGCAAACCTACCACTCTTGGCGAACCAATATCTATTGATAATGCAGAGGATCACATCTTTGGGAAGGTAATATTCAATGACTGGAGTGCTCGCGACATACAAAAGTGGGAGTATGTGCCGCTAGGACCTTTTTTAGGAAAAAATTTCGGATCTACTGTCTCTCCATGGATCGTTACTATGGAGGCCTTAGCCCCATTCCGCTGCGAGAGTATAAAGCAAGATCCTGAAGTTTTGCCGTATCTGCAATACGAGGGAGACAAAAATTTTGATATCAATCTAGAAGTAGGCCTCACACCAGACGGTGACGAGGAAACCATAATAGCAGAAAGTAATTTCAAGTATATGTACTGGAATATGGCACAGCAGCTTACACATCATACAGTAAATGGATGCAATGTAAACGTGGGTGATATGATGGCCAGTGGAACAATCTCTGGCAAAGAGAAAGGCAGTTACGGAAGTATGCTTGAATTGAGCTGGGGCGGTAAGGAAACCGTGCAACTCAAAAATGGAAAAACGCGTACGTTTATTGAAGATAATGACACCATCACTATACGTGCTTGGTGCCAAAAAGACGGCAAGCGTATCGGTTTTGGAGAGTGTAGCGGCAAAATTCTGCCGTAAGTATACCTTTAGTCTTTAAAAACACGCGTGCGTCTAGGACGCAGCTTTCTTTCTTTATTCTCTGGCTCCTCACCTGGTTTGGGGCGAGCTTCTTCAATACTTAGAGCACGGTCATTGATCTTTCGTTTATGAAGATGCGTGATAGCCTTTTGGCCATCGTGACTGCTCTCCATCATTACAAAACCAAAGCCTTTTGGTTTTTGACTTTCCTCGTCTTTGAGGATTACCAAAGACTTTACATCACCGTGTTGTTCAAAGAGAGCCTTCAGCTCATCTTCTGTTATTTTATAATCAATATTTGAGACAAATAAATTCATTGAAATTGGACAAATAAATTGTGTTAACGATAAAACGTATTAAGAGGAAATTTGTTTAATCTTAAAGGGATATTTTAACTAATAATTTATACAACAAAAGTATTATTTCCAAAACAATCTTCAATACCGCCTCCTTGTTTATTTTTGCTCGTACGTACAATGAAAAAGATTGCTAACTATATAAACGGTAAACTCGTTGCTCCGCAAAACGAGAAATATATTGACAATTACAATCCAGCTACAGGCAAAGTCTATTCCCTCATACCAGATTCCAGCGAAGCCGATGTCAATGACGCTATAGTAGCTGCACGAGATGCATTTGTTGGATGGGCAAGTTTGCGTAATACCGAACGTGCGGACTGGTTAGAGAAAATAAGCCAAGGGATAGAATCCCGAATGGACGCACTGGCACTTGCAGAAAGTACAGACAATGGCAAACCGCTATGGCTAGCTAAGTCTGTAGATATCCCACGAGCCAAGGACAATTTTAAATTTTACAGTACGGCTATACGTCACTTTGCCTCAGAGAGTCACCAAACTTCAGAAGGGGTGATCAACTACACACTCCGCAAGCCAGTGGGTGTAGCTGCCTGTATCTCTCCTTGGAATCTGCCGCTCTATCTATTTTCATGGAAAATAGCACCCGCATTAGCTGCAGGAAATACGGTAGTAGCAAAACCAAGTGAAGTGACACCAATGACCGCCTACTTGCTCTCTGAAATATGTGAAGAGATAGGACTGCCAGCCGGAGTACTGAACATCGTACACGGTCTGGGTCACAGTACGGGAAACGCTCTTATTTCCAGCGATGAAATAGACCTTGTCTCCTTTACTGGGGGCACGGCTACAGGAGCACATATAGCAAAGATAGTAGCTCCAAAATTTAAAAAAATGAGCCTTGAGCTTGGAGGCAAGAATCCAAATATCATTTTTGATGATTGTGATTTTGATAAAATGCTAAAGACTACGCTCAATAGCTCATTTGCCAATCAGGGCCAGATATGCCTATGTGGTTCCCGTATACTCGTTCAACGAGGAATATACGAAAAATTCAAAGAAGCATTCGTTCGTAAAGTAAAGGACATGAAAGTGGGTGATCCTATGCAAAAAGACTCGCGACAGGGTGCTATAGTAAGCCAACCGCATTATGAAAAAATACTGGACTACATCGCCATTGCTCAGGAAGAAGGCGGAAAACTACTGACCGGCGGAAAAGCCATACATTTAGGAGGCAAGTACAAAGATGGCTGGTACATTGCACCTACTGTCATAGAAGGGCTTGATCAGCAATGCCGTACCAATCAGGAAGAGATATTCGGCCCAGTGGTGACTATTCAGCCCTTTGATACAGAAGAAGAAGCCCTAGCTCTGGCAAACAGTACGGGCTACGGACTAGCAGCAACCATATGGACCAGTGATTTACATAAGGCACACCGTATGGGAAGTGAAGTAGAAAGTGGTATCGTATGGATAAACTGTTGGCTGCTAAGAGACCTAAGAACTCCTTTTGGGGGAGTAAAAAACAGTGGTGTAGGAAGAGAAGGTGGATGGGAAGCACTGCACTTTTTTACCGAGCCAAAAAACGTTTGTATAGCCTACTAAGCACATGCAAAAAAAAACGGGAATAGCCAATGCTACTCCCGTTTTTAGTTATTCTACTCGTCTATTAAAAGTATATATTCAATGATAAATTAGCAGCTGGCGAAAATGAATTCATCCAAATATTATCTCTAACTGCATTATCTCCACCTTTATCTCTAGCATTACCAATAAAGAATCCTCCATTAGAATCTCCTGATTTTCTAACTACATCTTCTTGTATAGCTCCACTCCCATCAATTCCTTCTGTTACAGTCTTTCCTCCAAAATCTCTATAGATTCCAGCACCTAGACCAAACTCTCCACCGATAGATACTTTAGGAACGACAAAATATTCTGCTCCAAGAAAACCTCTACCACCGATAGCTACATTCATTCCTTCTCTCGTCTGAGTTGTACGTTGAGTACCAGAAACATTTCCACCAAAATCATGAGAAGTAAATCCAGTTGTTGCTAAATCATTACCGTACTTGTAACCCGTACCTTTACTTTCAATCGCGATCATGGCTTCGTACCCATAATACCCTTGAAGTCTCCGGGTTCCCTTTCTGTACTCCATCCCATAGCCTAAAGCAACCATGTTGTTTCTTGAACGCATTACATCTTTCACCTGATCATCAGAAACGTCATTTGGCCAAGCTTGAGGCACAAACCCGTTAGGGTTGACCATCTTAGACTCCATGGCATTGTCTGCGAAAACGCGAACAGAAGCTCGTCTTGCTTGAGTCGCAGAGATAAACTGTCTGCCAGAGATGGAATATATCTCTGCTGCATCGTTTAGCCCCAGAAACGTTGGTGGTGTCGCTCCCATCTCGCCGCCAACATGAGCCAAGTCAGCAGCAAATTTTAGAAAACTTGTTGCATCAACAGATACTGACCAGTCTCCATTTTCTGGCAACATTACTTTACCTTTTTTGTTAGTAAGAACATCTTGAGCTTGAGCAACGTTAAATTGAGATACAATCATAAACATTGCAATTAAAAATACTGTTTTTTTCATTTTTTATTTAGTTTAAGTTCAGGGTAAAAGTAAAAAAATTTACCTAAAAATGGCACAAAGGACTGCACACTATATCAACACTCATAGCAAAAACACACTAATATTAACGTGTATACTCCTAAAAAAAGGACGCTATTTTAAGGCTTTGTTTGTAGGCGAGTGATTCTCTGTTTCCCAAAAAAAAAAAATCCACACAAGCAGTTATATTTGTATTTCCAACATGAACATACAATACAATACCCAACAGGAGCAAATTACGCTTTCTGAATATGGACGAGGTGTACAAGAGATGGTAGAGCACCTGAAATTTGAGCAAGACAGGGAGAAAAGAAACATCTTAGCTCACACTGTATTTCAAGTAATGCTGAACTTAAATCCAGAAATAAAAGGGCAAAAAAACTACGAGCAAACGGTATGGGACCATATGCACGAGATTGCTGGCTTTGAGCTAGACATAGATAACAATTTCCCTACACCTACCCAAGAGGATAAAAATACAAAACCAGAACACTTAGGTTATAAAAAGGTCTTGAGTAAGTACCGCTATTATGGTAGAAATTTACTCGACATGATATTGGGTGCTGGAGAAATGGAACCTGGCGAAGTAAAAACCATGTATATCAACTACATCGCTTCGTTTATGATAAATTCGAGTAAGAACTGGAATGATGAAGACCTTACTCCCACGCAGATAGTACAACACCTAGCGGACCTGTCTAACGGGAAACTACAAGTAGCTCCAGATAGTTTGGATATACACTTAGAAGCTCGTACCAAGCGACCAAACAACAACCGATCTAGCAACACAAGAAACAACAAGAATAAGAAGAAGAATTTTAACCCTAAATACAAGAAGAGATAAATGGGAAGTTTTAAGATAGAGGGAGGCCACAAACTAAAAGGCACACTCACACCACAAGGAGCAAAAAACGAAGCTCTACAAATACTTGCTGCTGTACTACTTACCGCAGAAGAAGTAGAACTAAAAAACATACCAGAGATACGCGACATCATGCGTATGATTGAACTCTTAGAAGGTTTAGGAGTAAAAGTAAATAAAATAGGCAAAGGTCATTACACCTTCAAGTCAGACGAGATAGATTTAGACTATTTCCATACGGATGAATTTCGCACAAAGGGTGCAGCCATCAGGGGATCTATTATGATTATAGGACCGCTACTTGCTCGCTTTGGTATAGGGTATATCCCTAGCCCTGGTGGGGATAAAATCGGTAGACGAAGACTAGACACGCACTTCATTGGTTTTGAAAACCTAGGAGCAGAGTTTATTTACAACAAAGAGACTGGTTTTTATAAAGTAGAGGGCAAAAATCTAAAAGGGAGCTATATGCTTCTCGAAGAAGCATCTGTAACCGGTACTGCCAACATACTAATGGCAGCGGTAATGGCAGAAGGCACTACCACGATATACAATGCAGCTTGCGAACCTTACCTGCAGCAGTTGTGCAAAATGATAAACTCTATGGGAGGCAAAATCTCTGGAGTAGGAAGCAACCTACTTACCATAGAAGGTGTAAATGAACTGGGCGGCTGTACACACACGATACTGCCAGATATGATTGAGATAGGATCATTCATAGCCCTTGCAGCACTCACACAGTCTGAGATTACGATAGAAAACTGTAGGGTAGATCAGCTTGGTCTTATACCAAAAGTATTCAAAAAACTAGGCGTTCAATTTGTTATCAAAGACGATGACATTATCATCCCAGAAAATAGACATTACGAAATAGACAATTTCATAGACGGTAGTATGATGTCCATCTCTGATGCAACATGGCCAGGACTATCACCAGACCTACTCAGTGTCATTTTAGTAATGTGTACACAAGCTAAAGGCAATGTTCTCATACATCAAAAAATGTTTGAAAGCAGATTATTCTTTGTAGACAACCTGATAGACATGGGAGCACAAATCATATTATGTGATCCACACAGAGCAACTGTTATGGGACTAGACCGTAGGGTGCCCCTCAAGGCAACCACTATGTCTTCTCCAGATATACGTGCCGGTGTATCATTACTGTTAGCAGCAATGAGTGCTGAAGGAACAAGTACAATACATAATATAGAACAAATAGATCGCGGCTACCAAGATATAGAGCATAGACTCAATGCAATAGGAGCACGTATTACACGTTTGTAATACATATGCAATGGATAAAATCCATAACTGTAATTTTAATTCTACTCATTGGGCATCTCAATATAAGTGCCCTCCAACACATAATACGACCAGCTGTAGGAGACCAAGCACCTGAAATTATGATGGCAAATCCTGAGGGAGAAATGCTCACGTTAAGTAACCTTAGAGGCAAAGTCGTTCTAGTTGATTTTTGGGCAAGTTGGTGCCGTACTTGTCGCATTGAAAACAATAGCGTAAGACGAGCATATCAAAAATACAAATCAAAAAACTTTGATTCAGGTAAAGGGTTTGATGTATTTAGCGTTAGCCTAGATGAGGACCAAAGTATCTGGAGGAAAGCCATTATCAACGACAAACTAGAGTGGCAAAATCAAGTATGCGACTTTAAAAAATGGAATAGCCCTATAGTGCAAACCTATAATTTTCGCTTTTTGCCACATAATGTTTTGATAGACAGCTCGGGAAAAATCCTAGCTAAAGGTCTTTATGGCAATAAACTAGAAGAATTCTTGGCTGCTCACTTGGCAGAGTAATCGGTGTCATTATGACACAATACGACGTGGCAATACTTTTGCACTTTTGTACTAGATAAAATGCACAACCAATGATGGCTGAAGAGACAAAAGACCAAGAAGAGAATGCAACAAAGAAAACAGAAGAGTCTACGCAAGATACTGAACAAGAAACAGTTGAAGTAAAAGAACCTACTGCAGAAGAAAAATACAATGAGCTTAATGATAAGTATCTAAGACTCTATTCTGAGTTTGATAACTACCGAAAACGTACTTCTCGTGAGCGTGTAGAGCTATTCAAAACCGCAGGACAGGATATTTTGACAGACTTACTTCCTATAATGGACGACTTTGAACGTGCCATGCAAAACATGGATAAGAAAGGGGATGTGAAGACAATCCGTCAAGGTGTGGATTTGGTATTTAATAAGTTCAAGAATACACTTGAGAACAAAGGTTTGAAACACTTTAAATCCATTGAAAAAGAGTTTGATCCAGAAGTACACGAGGCTATTACCAAGATACCAGCACCTAGCAAAAAGCTAAAAGGAAAGGTTGTAGACGAAGTAGAAAAAGGATACATGCTCAATGATAAAGTAATTCGTTTTGCCAAAGTAGTAGTAGGAGAATAGCATGAGCAAAAGAGACTTTTATGACATACTAGGGGTAGACAAAAATGCTACCGAAGCTGAGATAAAGAAGGCATATCGCAAAAAGGCTATTCAGTTTCACCCGGATAAAAACCCGGATAATAAGGAAGCTGAAGAAAAATTTAAAGAAGCAGCAGAAGCATACGAAATACTCAGCAACGCAGAGAAGAAGCAACGCTATGACCAGTTTGGACACGCCGGTGTAGGTGGTGGACAAGGCGGTTTTGGTGGTGGTGGAGGCATGAATATGGATGACATATTCAGCCAATTTGGTGACATCTTTGGTGGCCAAGGCGGTGGCGGTGGAAGCCCCTTCGAAAGTTTCTTTGGTGGCGGTGGAGGCCGAGGCGGAAGAACACAACAAGCTGTTGGTTCTAACATACGTATCAAACTGAAACTAACGTTAGAGGACATCACCAACGGTGTAGAAAAAAAGATAAAATACAATAAGAAAGTAGTTGCCCCGGGAGTGAGCTTTGAAAACTGTTCTACCTGTGGTGGTAGAGGTCAGGTCACCCGAGTACAGAGTACTTTCTTAGGGCAAATGCAAACAGCTAGCCCTTGCCCTACTTGCCGTGGAAATGGAAAGAAGGTGAAAAACGTACCTCCAGGAGCAGATGGAATGGGATTGATTACCGAAAAGGTGACTACTACCATAGATATACCTGCAGGAGTAGCAGATGGGATGCAGCTAAACGTAAGAGGCCGTGGCAATGAAATGCCCGGTGGAGTAGCAGGAGATCTTATCGTACTTGTAGAAGAAGTAAAGCACGAAAGCCTAGAAAGAGATGGGAATAATGTAATATACAATCTACACGTAAGTTTCCCTCAAGCAGCACTAGGTACCGATGTGGAAGTGCCTACGGTAAGCGGCAAAGCTCGTATCAAAATAGAAGCAGGAACCCAGAGTGGTAAAGTACTCAGACTGCGCGGCAAAGGGATACCAGACGTAAACGGAGGATACAGTACAGGAGACCAGCTTATCTACATAAACGTATTCACACCGAATAAGCTAAACAATGACGAAAAGACTATGATGAAACAACTGCTAGACGCAGAAAATTTCATTCCAGACCCGAGTAAAGAAAAAGGATTCTTTGATAAGATGAAAGACTTCTTTAACTAGAAAGGTATTATCACATACAAGACATCAAAGCCGACTTAACAGTCGGCTTTTTTATGCGATCTAGAACAACCCTTCTATCAAAGCATCGTCTGCATTTTGAGCAAGGGTCACCTTCAGTCTATCGTTGCGTTCCATTTCACGTTTTATAGCAAATTGAGCATTTTCGTTTCTCGCCCAACTGCGGCGTGCTATTCCGTTATTTACATCATAATGGAGCATATTTTTCAAACGAGCATCGGCATCAGAGGAGCCGTCTAGCAGCATACCAAACCCACCATTCATCACCTCGCCCCATCCTACTCCGCCACCGTTGTGGATACTCACCCATGTCGCTCCACGAAAACTATCTCCTATCACATTGTGAATGGCCATATCAGCGGTAAATTTACTCCCGTCATAGATGTTACTCGTCTCCCGATACGGAGAATCTGTACCACTCACATCATGATGGTCTCTACCTAAAATAATTCCGTCTTTTATATCTCCAGCGGCTATCGCTTGATTAAACGCCTCGGCTATTTTCATGCGGCCTTCACTATCGGCATAGAGTATTCGTGCTTGCGAGCCTACCACCATTTGATATTGTCCCGCTTCCTCTATCCATTTTATGTTGTCCGCCATTTGCTGCTGTATTTCCTTTGGAGCAGTCGCTTGTATTTTCTTCATCACACTGGCAGCTATCTCGTCAGACTTCTTCAAGTCTGCAGGATCTCCACTGGCACATACCCATCTGAACGGTCCGAAACCGTAGTCGAAACACATAGGCCCAAGTATGTCCTGCACATAGCTAGGGTACTTAAAATCGATACCATTCTCTGCCATAATATCTGCCCCAGCTCTACTGCTTTCTAACAAAAACGCATTGCCATAATCAAAGAAATACGTTCCTTTCGCTGTATTTCTATCTACTGCGGCGGCATGTCTCCTGAGCGATTTGTAAACGTGTTCTTTGAACTCTATCGGCTTATTGGCCATCATTTCATTGCTATCCTCAAAACTTAATCCTGCGGGATAATAACCACCTGCAAAAGGATTATGTAAAGACGTCTGGTCACTACCTACGTGTATGAAAATATCTTCGTCTGCAAAACGTTCCCAGATTTCTACCACATTGCCTACATAGGCTATACTTACCACTTCTTTAGCTGACTGTGCTTCACGAACACGCACAACTAGCTCGTCCATCTCACTTATCAACTCATCTACCCAACCTTGCTCATGGCGTTTGAGAGCTGCTGCTGCATTTACCTCAGCACAAATAGTGATGCAACCCGCTATATTTCCAGCCTTAGGCTGAGCACCACTCATACCGCCTAATCCTGCGGTCAAGAAAATTTTACCTGCTGGAGTATCTCCTTCTTCCAGCTTCATTCTGAAAGCATTCATAACCGTAATGGTAGTACCGTGTACTATACCCTGTGGCCCTATATACATAAAACTCCCTGCAGTCATTTGTCCGTATTGTGTTACGCCAAGTGCATTATACTTTTCCCAATCATCTGGTTTAGAATAGTTGGGTATCATCATACCATTGGTCACTACCACGCGAGGAGCGTCTTTGCTACTTGGGAACAATCCCATAGGGTGCCCACTGTACATATGTAGTGTTTGCTCTTCTGTCATCTCACTCAGGTACTGCATAGTGATAAGGTATTGAGCCCAATTTTGAAACACTGCACCATTGCCCCCATAGGTGATCAACTCATCTGGATGCTGAGCAACCGCAGGATCCAAATTATTCTGAATCATAAGCATAATACCTGCTGCTTGCCTACTCTTAGCCGGATATTCTTCTATTGGGCGGGCATACATAGAGTAATTTGGCTTGAATCTGTGCATATAGATTCTGCCGTATTCTTTTAACTCAGTTACAAACTCTGGAGCCAACTCCGCGTGCCATTCCTTCGGAAAATATCTCAATGCATTGCGTATAGCCAGTTTCTTTTCTTCCAACGAAAGAATGTCTTTACGTTTGGGTGCAGGAGTGTTTTTGGGGCGGCTGTCTAAGTTGTTGTTCGTGGTAACACGAACCAATGCTGGCAATTCGTTTGGTATTCCTTGAGATATAAGTGATTTGAAATCCATCTGTGCTTGATTCATTTTTTACAAAGGTGTAGTTTGATACGATACTAACAAAGTGGAAGGAGAATTGATTGTTTGTTTCTCGATACAAAGTCACCAAATGGATGAAGAATATCCCTAGAAATAAAACGAGAAGGCAACTGGAAAAAAAGGGCACACCAAAAAGTAAGCGTCACCGCTATTCTACGTTTCTAATACCAATGAAAAAATTACTGAGTTTGACTGATGTTCTAGTTGCCTGTATGGCAAATGCACAAACGCCACTATTGGGACAGGTAAACGGAGCTGAGGTAGGAGACACTATTGCTCTATTTTCTGCTATGGATCAGGATTTAACTAGGTATAGTGTACATATTGTAGCAGCAATAGTCGTAGCTGGAAAAATATACCGTACCGGAATATTAATGTATGGTAAGAAAGCGAGCTATAAAGAGTTGGCCAAGTGGTTATTTTACAAAAATTAGTAACTTAGCAGTCGAGATGCGAAACATATTCTTAATACTATTATTTTCGGGCTTCAGCACTTTGGCACAGGTAGATAGCTTTACCTATAGGGCCAACCACACAGATGATATATCATCTGTCGTTTTTAGCCCAGATGGCAAGTATGTAGTAACGGGAAGTTGGGACAATACCGTCATTATCCAAAGAAACGACACTACTGCTGAGATCATGCAAGTGGTCGAAGATTTTAAAGGAGCCGTAAAAACGATGGCCTTTAGTCGAGATGGCCATAGCCTAATAATAGGAGGACAAGACGGAAGACTCAACTTCTACGAGTTTAATGACTCCTTTTTTCAGGTGGCGACTAAAGATACGGCGTTTGTCCTCGAAAATACACAAATCAATAAACTCATATACGGACCTGGAATGCGTACTATTTTTTGTGCAGGAGACAATGGGATATTTACCACTTTTGATCTAGTAAAGCAGAAAAAAATTCCAATAAACGGAACTAAATCTATCACAGCTGCCACGGTAGCCATAGACCGTAGCAGCTACTTTATTGCAGTAAAAGGGAGTCCTGTTATCCGTCAATTCGATATTTTCGGTAAGTTGATTAACACCTTTCAAGGTCATGGCAATGATATTACAGACCTACTGGTAACCTTAGACCGTAAGCACCTCATATCTAGCTCTAAAGACAAAACAATACGTGTATGGAACATAGTAAATGCAAAAGAAGAAACAGCACTTACGGAGCATACTAGAGCTGTGACAGATATAGATATGGATCCTTTTGGTGTATACTTAGTTAGCGGCAGTTTAGATGGCACAGTAAACATTCATAGCGTAAAAGAGAAGACACTAATGGCACAATTCTCCTTAGAGGGTTACAAAGTAAATGCGGTGGCACTATCCCCTGACAATACTAAAATAGCAGTGGCAGCTCAACCCAATGGGGTGTCTAATCCTGCTGGATTTTTTGAAATACCAACTGGGCTAGCTATACGTAAGATAGTACTCCCAACCAAAATGGACCTAGAGGCCGTGCGTGAGACCAATAAGAGGCGAGTAAAAAAGGCACTAAATAACAAGAGAAAAGAAGAGACCTCTTCTGAACCTAGCTCTAAAAAAACGGGAAGCATCCCAAAACTAAAATCCAACGCAGAGGTTCTTAATAAAACCCAGCAAGTAACCATAACCATAAAAGACAATGAGTAACGAGATACTAAACAGCAGTAAAGCACCAGAACCAGTAGGAGCATACCCACACGCACGCAAAGTGGGAAATTTACTATTCCTGAGTGGAGTAGGACCACGTGAGCGTGGTACCAAACAAATACCCGGAGTAGAGCTAAATGAAGATGGTACTATAGCCAGCTATGATATAGAAAAACAATGCCACTCGGTCTTCAATAATGTAAGAACAATTTTGGAAGACGCTGGCAGTAGCTGGGCAAATATTGTAGACGTAACGGTATTCCTTACCAATATGAAAGATGATTTTAAAACCTACAATCGTTTGTATGCAGAATATTTCAAGGGCAACCAACCGTGTAGGACGACGATGGAGATAAACTGCCTGCCGACTCCGATTGGTATAGAGTTGAAGGTGATTGCAACGATATAAATATAGGTCTAGTTCCTAATTTGCAATTTGGAGCTTCTTCATATAGCGTATCATCGAAAAATGGGTCTTTAGTGGAATACGCGAAAAATTAAGATACTTCTTATCATTCGTTTTGATGTTTCGTCTCAGTCTATTTATGGATGGGCCCACAAAATTTAACACTTCCAAAGAACCGTACGCAATATATGCCGGTTTGTAAAACCTTATATTTTGACTGGATACATAGTGCCGGCGAAAAGAACCCGCATTTACCCATAGTGAAGGACTAAGAGCAAATATTTCATCAAACGGAGACGTAGCTAGGGTGCTGCAATAAATACCAAACAGTCCTCCAAACGAATGCCCAATAAGTATACGTTGATAAGTGTTGGTATCCCAAGTAGGTATTATAGAATCTACTATGACTGACAGAAAATCATTTGCTTCGCCTACAAATCTGGCCTTTGGGCCAAAAAAAGTAGTGTCTCCAGGTGGAATAAAATCCCTACACCGTTTTTTGTTACTAAACCGCGAGTGACCAATGCCAATAATACGATAATTTACTCTTGAGGGCTTCTCTTCTAATGCCTTGCACAACCGATTAACGCGTTTATCTAATCCTGCATCTAGCACATAGATAGAAGTAGTTTGAGTGGCTCCTTTACTTATATTCCTTACGTCTATTAATAAACTGTCGTTTGCAAAATAAACGGGGACTACTTTTATCGCAACACAATCTTGTGCTTCACAAATAGCAGTTGCCACAACCGTGGCTATTACAAAAAGGATTGTTTTCACGGCATGTCAAGGTTTGGTCCACATCACAACATCGCTTCATCCAGAGCTGTCTCTGTTGCTTCATTCACAGCTACTACAGGCAGTCTAAAATGATTGCCACAGATGCCCATCTTTGAAAGCATATATTTTACTCCCCCCGGATTCCCATCCATAAAAATGGCCTTCATGGCAGGCAATAATATATAGTGCAGCTTCTTGGCATTTTCAAAATCTCCCTCCAACGCAAAGTGCACCATCTGACTAAATTCTCTCGGGTATGCGTTTCCTACTACGGATATCACTCCTTGCATACCTGCAGCTATGAACGGCATGGTGTAGCCATCCTCACCACTTATTACCCCAAATCCGTCTGGCTTATCCATCACGATGTCCATACAGACGTCGAAACTACCAGTCGCTTCTTTGGTTGCTACTATATTTGGCAGTTGAGCTATGCGTAACGTAGTCTCTGAACTGACCATAGAGCCTGTTCTCCCTGGCACATTGTACATTATCACCGGGAGTGGTGTAGCATCGTTCACTGCTCTGAAATGCTGATAGATACCATCTTGGCTTGGTTTATTGTAGTACGGACTTACACTGAGTATACCATCTACTCCAACTAGGTTTTCCGTCTTTAGCCTGTCGACTACTACAGCTGTATTGTTCCCTCCTATCCCAAATACAATAGGTAGTCTCCCTGCGTTTACTTCTATTACTTTTTGCAGTATTTGGTGTTGCTCCACATTACTAATAGTAGGATTTTCACCTGTTGTACCCATCACTACCAGGTAGTTTACTCCGCCATCTACTAGGTGATTGGTTAATTTTTCTAACCCATCGAAATCGACACTCCCGTCTGCATAAAATGGTGTAATCATGGCTACTCCTAATCCTCTAAATTTCTCCATACTAGTTGATGTATTGTTTTATATCGTTAAATAATTCTTCGGCAGTTTCTGCCAGACTTTTGACCATAAAATCTTGAGCAAAAGGATAGTCGTCAAAATGCTTGCCTATTCTTGTTTTGGAGGCAGAGTAGGTAGATACCGCCTGCAACTCATTGCAGCCTTCTATATCTAAATTTATCAAGTAATCGAATTGTATAGATGCAAATGAGGCTACGACTTGTTTCTTCGGTAGTTTCCACAAGTTCAGGTCTTTTTTGCAGAAATATTTCTCTTTCTTATCTGCTACATGCTCTCCCAACTCTTTCTCTTCTATATAGCCTATGGTAATTACAGTCTTCCCTTCAGATTCAAAGTAATGTATCACTTTATTGAGCAATTGTGCAGATGTCTTTTTTACATCATACACTACACCTACTTCTCGCACTTCGTTCATCTTTTTGAGCGATTCCAACTTGCTGCGTTGCTTGTGTCTAGCTAGGCTTTTTTTTCCTATTTGTATTCTAAAATCTGCCAATAGGACAAAGGTAGGGATTTGCGGAGTAACTCTCAGCTCTTTACAATTCCTATATATTCAACCACAGTCTGTGTCTTAGTCGAATCTCAACATCCTAGCAAACTCATCCTCTGTAATCATCCTTACTCCTAGTTTCTCCGCTTTCTCTTTTTTGGCAGGGCCCATACTGTCTCCTGCTACTATGAAGTCAGTAGACTTGGAGATAGAACTTACATTTTTGCCTCCGTTGTCTTCTATAAGCTTCTTCAACTCGTTGCGGCTAAAGCGACCAAAAACACCACTCACCACTATTTTAGCTCCGTCAAGTGCGTTACTGGCTAATTCTTTTTCTACTACTTGAAATTGTAAGCCTGCCACTTTCAGACGGTCTATTTCTTCTCTATTTTCAGGTATATTGAAATAATCAATAACACTCTTTGCAATCACTCCACCTATTTCGCTTACGGCATTTAGCGTCTCAAAGTCTGCCGCTATCACCGCATCTATATTTTTAAAGTGGAAAGCCAATTTTTTGGCTACCGTCTCTCCAACAAAGCGAATTCCCAGACCAAACAATACCCGTTCGAAAGAAATATTCTTAGACGCTTCTACCCCACTTATTATATTCTCTACCGTCTTTTCTTTGAAACTCACTAAACGTTCGTCTCCTGTATCTTCATTGGCAATCGACTTACTAAGACCGAGCAGTTGCTCTGCATCTAACGCGTATAAATCTGCTGCTCTTTTTACAAAACCCGACTGGTACAATACATCTATCTTTCCTTCTCCTAAACTAGACACATCCATCGCCTTACGACCAATAAAATGTTCTATGCGGCCTTTTACCTGCGGCGGACAGCTTTGCGTATTGGGGCACCTAAACACGGCATCTCCCTCTGGTCTTTCCAATGGAGTCTCACACTCTGGGCACGCCGGCGTGAACTGTGTAGGTATGCTATTAGCCTCTCTATTGCTTGTGTCTACTTCTACAATTTTAGGGATAATCTCTCCACCCTTTTCTACAAAAACTCTATCACCTAAGCGAATATCTAAATCCGCTATAAAATCTGCATTGTGCAGGCTTGCACGCTTTACCGTAGTGCCAAGCAGTTGCATTGGTTCTAGATTAGCAACGGGAGTAACTGCACCGGTTCTACCTACTTGGTAGCTAATGCTGATAAGCCTGCTCTCCGCTCGTTCGGTCTCAAACTTATAAGACATAGCCCACCGCGGAAACTTACTGGTAAAGCCCATCTCTTGCTGCTGCAATTGACCATTTACCTTAATCACTACCCCATCTATCTCAAAACTGAGGTTCTTACGCTCTGTATCCCAGTATTCTATAAAAGTCCACACATCTTCTATGCTATCGCACAGTCGCGTAGCGTCATCTACTGGCAAGCCGTATTCTTTCATACGCTTTAGGCTATCCCAGTGGTCGAGCTCTTCTTTGCCGTGCTCGGAGAGTTGATAGAGAAATCCATCTAGTGGTCGCTTGGCTACCTCTGCACTATCTTGCATTTTTATAGTTCCAGCTGCGGTATTTCGTGGATTTTTATAGAGGTCTTCTCCATTCTTTGCTCGGCCTTCGTTTAGTTTGGTAAAAGCTGCTTTATGCATAAAAATCTCACCTCTCACTTCTAACATTGGAGGGTAATTGCCCTTTAGCTTGTGTGGAACTGATCGAATGGTTTTTACATTGGTAGTCACATCATCCCCGTGTGTGCCGTCTCCACGGGTAATGGCTTGGTCTAACTTCCCGTCTACATACCTAAGTGCAATCGCAAATCCATCAAACTTCAGTTCGGCGGTGTATTGGTATGCATTGCCTCCATTGAGTTTTGCTACTCGTGCATCAAAATCAAGCAATTCTTCTTTGTTGTAGGTATTCCCTAGGCTCAGCATACGTGTACTGTGTGGGACGGTATTAAAGTTTTTGGTAATGTCTCCGCCTACTTGCTGCGTGGGACTATTGGGGTCTGCATACTGCGGAAATGCTTGCTCTAATTTCTCCAATTCTTTGAGTTTTACATCAAACTCACGGTCAGATATAGTAGAATTGGTTAGCACATAGTAGTTATAGTTGTGCTGTTTTAACTCTATAGTTAGTTCTTGTATTTTGACTTGTGTAGACACTCGGCGAATGTACAAAACATAGATTTTCTATGCTATGCTAAACTCACACAAGATATGGTCAATTATAGCACACACTGAAAAGCCTAAAGTCCTGAAATATGAAAAAATCACCCTTTTTGAGAGTAATTTTTTCACATAAGTATTCAGCATCATCAAAGCTTACTATCGAGTTTTCATAACAATTGAGAAGTGTTCGCTTTGCTTATTAAATCAAAAGTAAATTAAACCAACAAGCATTCTGCAATGACTTCGGCACTAGCATAGCGAACGCTGCGTTTAAACCTCTAAACGCCACATACTGGCTCTCAATTGCTCATTTTTTTTCTGAAGTCAGCTTTTTTTCGGATAGAAACTACAAGCTCAATGCCTACCGATAGTTTAACCGTAGAACTCTTTGCATTAAAAGATTTCACTTTTTTTAAATTGACCAAGTGCGAACGATAGATTCGATAAAAACGATCTGCAGGCAGTAATGCCTCAAAGTAATTGAGCGGCTTAGATACTACTTCTTTGCTACCATCTGTAAAATACATCACACAGTAGCTGCCAGATTCTGATTTTAGGTACACCAAATCCCTGATGTCAATGACTCTGTACCCATCTTTGGATGATACCATAAGTGAGTTATAGGTGTCCTCTGCTTCAGACACAAGACTGCGATAGTGTATGAGTCTATCGGTGGAAGCACCATTACTAGCTTCCGCTTTTTTTACCGCTTGCACTAAGTCTTCTGCATCTAGCGGCTTGAGGAGATAGTCCAGTGCTGCGTATTTAGTTGCTTTAATGGCATAGTTCTCGTACCCAGTAACCATAACTACCTCAAAATTGTATTCCTTGAGTTCATCGAGTAGAACAAAACCATTTTTACTTGGCATCTCTATGTCTAAGAATACAAGCTGTGGCTGATGCTCTTTGATGGACACTTTCAGATAGACACCGAGCGAGTTGTTTTCAGTAAACTACAAGAGGGATACTACCTTGATTACTATGATGAGTTTTATTATAATCAAAACATAGATAGAATACTATCCAAGCATGGCCTTTATTTTGAATGGGAAAATCCCGCAGTAGCATCGGTACATGAAAAGAATTAATTCCGACACGTCGGAAAACAAATAAAAAATAAGTAAAATGAACACAAAACAAGCAAAACAAGTATTAAAAGACGCAGGCTACACTTTTAGTTGACAGAGATTTTGATGAATTGAGTAATGTCCTTGTCGATTTAATTGAAGAGTTAAGTCGCCCTTCAAAATATTCTTTAACCAAAAGAATTGCAATTTATTATTCCTGATGACGTAACGATATACACTAATTCCTTCACTTGTTGCACACCATATAGTCTCCATCTCTTTGTCCACGTAAAAGGCATTGACGATATCAGAAACCAGTCCCGTCTCAGAGGAGATAACAGAGAACACACTATCTTCTTTTAAAGTGAGTATCCCCTGTCCATTTGTAGCTAACAAGGTGAATCCGCATAACGTATCCAAATCGCATATTGCGTATGGATTATACTTTAAGCCTAGATCTACAATTTTCTGTTTCCTATTGTCAGTAAAGAGCTTTACTAAACCTTTATTTGTCGCTAAATAGGCATACTCTTTTGAAAGATAATATTTAGGTAAAATTCGATTATTTGCTTGTAATTAAGACCTAAGGGTAGACTTGCCTCAAGCACCGGAACGAAGAATCCAAATGTCATAACTCTTCTAAATTTTATGATGTGAAAATTATCAAATTTAGAATGAACTTTAAAACGAAAATCACTGATAATCGTGCTATCTCGCTGTCCATTCTTATCTACGGAGTAGATGGCTGACCCTCTTTGAAGATTTCTCAACATAAAAAACCAAACTTCTTTTGTCTTCTCTCGAAAACCTATGTGATGCGTCCATTTTTGTAAGCTATACTTACTCCTCAACCAATCGCTGTTTTCGTACTTCGTAAATTCTTTCCTCGTTTGATTATAGATAGTAATACTGCCATCTATACACGTAAACCAAAGATTACCGTCCCAATCCTCAAAGCACTTAAAAACAACATTATTGGTTAGTCCATCTGCTGTAGTGAAGTTGGTAAATTCATATCCATTGTACCTACTTATGCCTGCATCTGTACAGAACCAATAGTACCCATTATCATCTTGATGAACAAAATGCACCTCATTGCTCGGCAAACCATCTTCTATTGTGAAATGCTTTATACTATTTTGGGCATAAACATTTCTACATCCTAAAACAGAAAGCACAAATATGAATATGACCCGAAGCGTGGTTTTCATTTACCAAAAGCGAATATAGCCAATACTTCAAACTGATGTGTTAATATCCTTTTGTTCATTAGCTATATCTTCGTGCCAGGAATGAAAAAAATACTATTTATACTACTCATCCTCTCCAGCATTTGCTCCTATGGCCAGAGTGAGCTTACATCTGGTTATTTCAACTATCACCTCACTGATAGGTTTGAGATAATGAGTGATAGTTTGCCTACTCACTTGTTTAGCAGCGTAAAACCATACCGAAGCGATATTGTGAGTGATTTTACAAAATCCGTTAACACCCTGTCCAAAGCAGATAAATTCAATCAACGGTATTTGCTTAATGATAATGTACTGTACAACAATGAAGTAAGCAATTTTAGAACCCAGCCAATATTATCTCATTTTTACAAGACACAGAGTGCCTTATTCTTGGTACAAGAAGATAATTTCAACCTAGTAGTCAATCCCGTATTGGGTTTTGCGGGTGGTACCGAGAGTCAAGACACGCTGCCCATCTACAGAAATAGCAGAGGGATAGAAATACGAGGCAATATTGGGAAAAAGGTAGGTTTTTATAGTAGTGCCATAGAAAATCAAGTGCAATACCCTTCTTTCTTACGCCAAAAATACGCTACAACAGGTGTGGTAGATGGCACCACTCTGCACAAAAAATTCGGTGATGCTGCACAAGATTATTTCAATGCTACAGGCTACATCACTTTTTCGCCTATCAAAGAAATATCAGTACAATTTGGCCACGACAAAAATTTTATTGGCAACGGATATCGCTCGCTTATACTTTCCGATTTTTCGGCACCGTACCCCTTTCTTAAAATCAATACACAGGTATGGAAATTCAATTACCAAAATCTTTTTAGTCGACATATTGATTTTATAACCCAAGACGAATCGGCAAACAATGGTCGCAAGTTTTCTGCTTTTCATCATTTGAGTGTGAACATTGGCAAAAACTTAAACATTGGGCTATTCGAAAATATTATTTTTGATAGGTCAGACTCTACCATGTCTAACCGATATGAGCTCGCCTATCTAAATCCCATAATATTTTACAGAGCAGTAGAACATGGGCTCAACAGTAGTGACAATGCCGTATTGGGCATGGATTGGAAATGGAATTTATTAAAGCGGTTTTCCTTTTATGGCCAATTCATACTGGACGAGTTTGTGAAAGACGAGGTGTTTGGCCGTACAGAATCGTGGGTCAATAAATGGGGCTACCAAGCAGGATTGAAATATATAAACGTGGCCGATGTAAACAACCTAGACCTACAACTGGAAATAAATCAAGTGAGACCTTACGTGTATCAGCACCGAAGCAAAGCACAGAATTGGGTACACTACAATCAGTCGCTCGCACACCCGTTGGGTGCTAATGTACGAGAACTAGTAGCTATAGTCCGTTATCAACCAACCAATAGGCTTAACATTAATACGGTATACAGCTTATCTAAACAAGGAATAGACACCTCGCTTACCTCTACCAATTTTGGCGGAAATTATCTGCGTACGTATAACGACGGAATAGTAGATCCAGCACCACTATTTCAGGGTATAGAAAATACTATTTACACCATATCGATAGATGCCAGCTACATGCTGTGGCACAACCTATTCCTAGATGCTGGAGTATTCATCCGAAATCAAAGCAATGTGCTAATGAATCAGGATAAGAAAAATATGATATTTCGATTTGGGATGAGGCTAAATCTAGCACCACTCGATTATAGGTTATAGATTATTGTTTTAGGGCTAAAAGTTGCTACGTCAGACAGTTCACGCAATTTGCAAGATGCTTTCATTATTTTTTCTTAAACACATTCTTGCAATTGCATCAAAACCGCAAGAAATCATAGTATCATTGTGACTCTCTTGAATACGAGTAAAAGTCGCCAATAAAAAGAGGAAATACGAATGAGTAAATTACCTGCAAATCATCGGTTTAGAGACCTTTCAGACTACGGTCGCATACCAGCTCGTTGGATAGTTGAAGTGCTCAAAAACACGAACGTAACACCGATACACGTCACCCTGTTATTTGGGATAGTTGGACTTGCCGCTTGCTACTTTATTCTCGTAAGTCAGATGTATGCAGCAGGCATATGCCTTATATTGAAATCTATTCTGGATGCCGCAGACGGGGAATTAGCTCGGGTAAAAGGCACGCCATCGTATACCGGCAGGTATTTAGACTCTATTTTTGACATTATTCTCAATTTCTTGATCCTAGGTTGTATTTGGTACATTACCAACGGCTCTTTCGCCATTGCTCTGCTCGCATTTGTTGGCGTACAATTGCAAGGCACATTATTCAACTACTACTATGTGATACTACGCAATGAGTTTGACGGAGATAATACGAGCCGTATCAATGAGAAAAAATCTCCAACAGCATTCCCAGGAGAAAAGCAAAAACATGTGGATATACTCTATGGCACCTTTAACCTAATGTACCGTGTATTTGACCAAGCCATATACTACGCAGATCCCAAAGCACCTAAAAAACAGCATTTCCCAAATGGCTTTATGACTATAGTATCAGCACTTGGTTTGGGTTCTCAACTATTGATCATCGCAGTTATGCTTGCTCTTCGTTTGGAACACTATATTTTACCTTTTTTCGTAGCTTATACTGCACTTGTTCCTATTCTTATTTTAGTACGCAGGTACATCAATAGGTAGAAAAACAATACTTTTGACACTGATGCCTGTAGATTTATCTGACATACTGGTGGTAGGCGTTTCGTCTCGAGCCCTTTTTGACTTAGAAGAAGAAAATTCCATCTTTGAGAAACATGGAATAAAAGGGTACCGCAAATACCAACTGGAAAACGAAAATGAGCCGCTCAAAATTGGCTCTGCCTTTTACCTTGTAAAAAGCTTACTACAGCTCAATAAGCAAGCAAATAAACGTATAGTAGAAATTGTACTCATGAGCCGCAATAGCCCAGAAACCGGCGTACGTATGCTCAATAGTATCGCCCAGCACCAGCTGGATATTACACGTGTAGCTCTGAGTGGTGGCGAACCATTGGCTCCCTATATAGATGCGTACGACGTAGATTTATTCCTGAGCAAAGACGATAAAGATGTACAAACCGTAATAGACTCTAGAGTGTGTGCAGCCGCTGCTATCTACGCTCCACCACAATCCTTTAATCCGGAGGATAATAGGGTAAAAATAGCCTTTGACGCAGATGCAGTATTATTCTCAGACGAGTCTGAACACAGGTACAAGACAGAAGGAATAGACGCATTCCTAAAACACGAAAAAGACAACGAAAACAATCCCCTTAACAAAGGGCCATTTGCCGAACTTCTCATAAAACTGAGTCGTATACAAGAGCATTTGCCTACTACTATAGAACTCTCTCCGCTTCGTTTATCCATAGTGACTGCCCGCAGTGCTCCATCGCATATGCGGGTAATCAAAACACTCCGAAAATGGGGTGTGTATGTAGATGAAGTCTATTTTATGGGTGGGCTATCTAAAGACAAGGTCTTAGAAGCTTTTGGGGCACACATCTTTTTTGATGACCAAGAAGCACACTTGGAGTCGGCGAGTAAGCTGGTACCCAGCGGTAAAGTACCTTACAATTCTGCCTCGCCCATGAAGAATATAGAAAAGAAAATATAATTGAGATTTGTATTACGCATTGACCAAAGCTCTTTAATGCAAAACGCATACTCCTAAAATTGGACCACCGCCATTACAAACTACACAAGCCGTATGGCTACCTATCTCAGTTTATCAATAATCAGGATAGACGGAGGAATAAAAAACTATTGGGCGAATTGGGCAATTTCCCGCCAGAAACAATGGCCATCGGCAGACTAGACGAAAAATCGGAAGGCCTACTACTACTCACCACAGATGGTACTGTTAGCGAGCACATACGCAGCAAGTCCATCGAAAAAGAATACTACGTTCAGGTAAGTGGCACCGTCACAGACGAAGCTGTCACTGCACTGCGTGCAGGAATAGAAATAGCCCAAAGCAGTGGCACACACACTACACTGCCGTGTAGCGTGCACCGCATAGCAGAGCCAAACTACCTAGGACCACCACACCGTAAACGTAGCGAAAGTCATGGCCCAACTAGCTGGCTAAATATAATCCTCACCGAGGGGAAATACCGCCAAATACGCAAGATGACCGCAGCGGTAGGATACGATACCGTGAGACTCATTAGAATACGCATTGGCAATGTGCTTCTAGGAACTATGAAGTCTGGCGAAGTAGAAGAATTAAATATCCTGTAGCAACCTATATTATTGTAATCTAACAATATGAATAACTCACTTTCCGACTAACATAGTGTCAAAATAACCGATCTTAGTACGCTCTTTTACACCATATTACCCCGCTCAATGACTAGCCTATGATTACCGATTTTTTTTGCACTCTTCCTTAAAGTCTCTCAACAGCTGAAACGAGCGGTTTGGAAAACCTATATCAGTACTTAGCATAGACAAATCTAACAGCTGAGTAGACGTATTTGAACTACGTCTTTTGTTTCTTTTTCTTTACACTTGGGAAAAGAATATTGTTCAGTATGAGTCGGTAGCCCGGAGAGTTAGGATGCAATGCTAGGTCTGTAGGCGGTTCTCCCACCATGTGCTTATAGTCCTCGGGGTCATGGCCTCCATAGAAGGTAAACTGCCCCTTACCAAACGTACCGTGTATATACCGAGCCTCGTTTAGGCTTTTGTTTTCTCCCATAATGATTACCGTACTCTTCACTTGGCTTTTATTGAAAGCAGTAGTCTGCCCCATAAAACCTTTTACAATACGCTCATGGTTTTGGGTAAGAATCGTTGGTATTACATCCCACTTGGCACTGAACTCATTGAGTGCAAAAAGATCATTTGCCTCACGCACTCTACGGGTACGTTGGTCTACATCTATACTGCTCACCTCGTAACGCATCGGGTTCTTTTCTATCTTAAAATCTTTGAACGCCAAAGACCTGGTATAGTCGAGCTTGGTCTGTGCCTCGGTTTCTATAGGATCTCCGTCAAACATTCGCTCGCAGATATCTACTCCATCTGCTGCCAAGGCAATATCATAACTATCTGTGGCACTGCACATGGCAAAAAGGAATCCACCACCAGCTGTAAAATCACGTATCTTTTTGGTGACTGCGGCCTTCAATTCACTTACTTTTTTGAAGCCGTGCTTCTCGGCCATCGCCTCTGCCTCGGCAACCTGTTGCTTGTACCACGGTGCATTGCGAAAACTAGCGTAGAACTTACCATACTGGCCCGTAAAATCCTCGTGGTGCAGGTGCAACCAGTCGTAGGTAGGCAGCTTACCATCCAGCACTTCATCATCAAAAATAACGTCGTACGGTATTTCCGCATAGGTGAGTACCATGGTCACAGCATCATCCCAAGGTTGTGCAGTCTTGGGCGAGTACACTGCTATTTTCGGTATTTTGAGAAGCTTTACTACGTCTGCATTTATAGCAGGACTGGCTATCTCATTTTTTATTCTTTTGGCCTGTGCCTCACTGATGGTGGAGAAAGAAACACCGCGGAGTAAACATTCTTTTTCTATATTTTCATAAGCATCCATGAGGAAACTACCTCCTTTGTAATTCAGTAACCACTCTACTTGTACGTCTTTCTCTAGAACCCAGTAAGAGATGCCATAGGCCTTGAGGTGGTTCTTTTGCGAAGCGTCCATGGGAATGAGAAGCTTATCTGCCAACAGTATATGGCTAGCTACTAAGCACAAGAGTATGAGTATAATTTTTTTCATCTGTCCATTTATAGGGTGAATAGGGTACCTAGTTTATGTCCTACAATAACAAGCAGTATCCCTACTATATTGCTCAATCCTACATAAGTTGCAAAATTTTTATAGTCTGATGATGACAGCATATGCCATGCATCGAGTCCGAAACTACTGAACGTAGTAAACCCACCAAGGAACCCTACCAGAACGAAAAGACTCAGCTTAGGTTGCTGTACGAGGTAAACACTGGCTATTCCGATGAGGAAACAGCCCATCAAGTTGACCGCTAGTGTGCTATAGGGAAACTCACTATTGCTCACCAATTGACTGCTCAATAGCCACCTACATGCGGCACCCAGTCCGCCACCTAAAAACACATATACTACATTCATTTGGTATAGGTATATTCATACATAAACTCTATTTCCAACTCTCCTTTGGCATTATACCCCAGCACATTACTAAGCAAACCCATATCGGTATATAGGTAGATATTTTGTCTGCTATGCGTATCATTTGTTTCCACCACACGACCGTTTTGGTCATACATAAAAAATGTTTGCACAAAGGTAATATTCTCGCCAAACGAAGAATTAGTTGTAGATTTTATATTTCCGTCTGTACCCCAAGTGTGACTAGTCTCTGCCAAGGTTTTCCCATCACCATCCACTGTTATCACAGATAGTAATCTCTTTTTTTTATCATAGGTATTTTTAGTGACGTAGGTTTTACTTCCTTCCTTATTTATCAATGTTAGTCGTGTGCTATCCAATGTTTTTGCTCTTCTTTTTTTATAATACGTGTACTCCGTATGTATAGTGTCTAAATTGGTTAGTATTACTTCTGTTTTACGAGCAAGTTGCTTTTGCTTCTTTCCATAAGCAAAAGCATACAAAACAAGCATTTCATTATTTCTCTCCAGGGTTTGGCTCACCATGTTTCTTCCTACATACCTCGCACGCACTATATCTCGTTGCTTATATCCAGAGCAGCCAAGATCTCTTAAGAAAAAAACATCTAATCCGTAAGAATTAAGCTTGTGGTGCTCCGTAAGACATGTATCTATATTGCCTACAAAAGCATGTATACGTTGGTATTTTTTTACTTCAGACACGTTTAGCGACCTTAGCAATGCGGTGTCGTTCTGCTGAGCAATAGCCCCTACAAATGCCAATAACCCAATAAATAATGCTACTACGTTTTTCATTTTCTTGTAAAACACACATCACTAAGCGTGCCGTATTCTTTTCTTTCTAATTTTACCTTGCCTGCATATGCTATCATAGCAGCATTGTCTGTACAATACTCAAAATTAGGCTCATAGCCTACACCTTGATGCTCGCTTGCTAAGATATGCATTGCAGCTCTCAACTCACTATTAGCCGCTACACCGCCGGCTATGCCAATATGTACTATGCCTGTTTCTACTATGGCTTTTTCTAGCTTGCTTATTAAATAAGACACAATAGTATGCTGAATAGATGCACAGAGATCATTTATATTTTCTACTATGAACGATGCATCCTTACGTACTTCCTTTTGCAAAAAGTACAAGATAGACGTTTTTAAACCTGAGAAGCTAAAGTCTAAAGCATCTACTTTAGGTGTATTAAATTGAAATGCATTGGGATTACCCAACCTTGCATTTTTATCAATAATGGGTCCAGCAGGATACGGAAGGTTGAGCATTTTACCTGCTTTGTCAAAAGCCTCACCTGCAGCGTCATCTATGGTTTTTCCTAAAATTTCTATTTCAAAATTATCTCGAATCACCACTATCTGCGTATGCCCTCCAGAGACAAGCAGGCATAAGAAAGGCAGCGGTGGCATATCGCCATCTATAAAATGAGCCAATACATGAGCGTCTACGTGATCTACATTAACATATGGAATATTAGCCGACATGGCCAAGCCTTTTGCAAAGGAATGTCCTACGAGCAAAGACCCCATTAGTCCGGGTCCTTGTGTACACGCTATGCCATCAATATCTGCCATGGAAACACCCGCTTTTTGTAAGGCTGAATGCACCGTAGGCACTATATTTTGTTGATGCTTACGACTAGCCCACTCGGGCACTACACCACCAAACTCTTCGTGTATTTTTTGTGATGCTACTACATTGGAACAAACTTTGCCATCTATGTATACAGCCGCCGATGTATCATCACAGGACGATTCTATGCCAAGTACTGCTAGTTGTGAATTGTTCTTTGCTTGTTCCAAGGTATGTTTGTAAACTTATAGGTAGTACAAAATATAGTTGCCAAAAATAATCAAAATACCGCTCATCATATTGGTAAGTCTACTAGGCTTGGCACTTTTACTATTGGCATTGGTGCAAACTAAGTGGTTCAAAAATTATGCGGCAGATAAAGCAACCAGTTATCTGAGTAAAGAACTTGGTGTAGATATACATATAGACGAGATAGAACTTTCATATTTTGATGCATTGAAAGCTACAGATGTCTACATAGCAGACCAAAAAGAAGATACCCTCATCTTTGTTAGTGAACTGCAAACAGACTACGACATTTTTTCTTTTACCAGCGACAAGATACGACTAAACAACGTAAAGATAGCCGGTGGCAACATAAACATAGGTGTACCAAAAGAGGAGACGCAGTTAAATATTCAGTTTTTGATAGATCACTTCAAACCAGTGCCAACAAGCAAACCGTCTGCAAACTCATCTTCCCTAATTTTTGACAAGGTTGAAATAACCGATACCCGATTCCATTACTACAATCAAAACAAGGCTCCTCCTACCACTAGAGCGTTTGACGAGAACGATATGATCTTCAGAAATCTGAACGGGCATTTACACAACTTTACGATTATCAAAGACTCTCTCTCATTTTTGATAGATAATATGAGTGGTAAAGAAAAATCTGGCCTTGTTATAGAAGAGTTAAAAGCTAAGACGATCATTAGCCCTACCACTATGGAGTTTGCCAATTTGCATATTCAAACACCTCAGAGCACTATTTGCAATTTTCTGCGTTTCAGTTATACGGGATACAGTGATTTTTCAGATTTCATAAAACGCGTAGCGATTGAAGCCAACTTAGCAGAGAGCAGGGTACATACCAATGATATTGCCTTATTCTCTAACTCCCTAACAGCGTATAACGAGCTCATTACCGCAAACGGAAAAATAACCGGAACAATTGTCAACCTAGAGAGTATTGGCCTGGACCTGAAGGTCGGCAATCATACTACCTATTCTGGTTCTGCCCGTTTGAAAGGTTTGCCCGATATCGACAAAACATATTTTAATCTCACAGCAAAGAGCTTTAATACAAACACTCCTGACCTTGTCCATTTACTAAAATTAGACCCCGTACCCGAAGAGCTACTTAACTTAGGACAAGTGGGGTATCAAGGAACCTTTATCGGTTATATCGACGATCTTAAAATAAACGGTGACCTCACCTCAGCTGTAGGTGATGCAGCTGCGGCACTGCACTATAGCAATCTCCAAAAAGGTATGCCACGTTATCAGGGGACACTCAAGAGTGACAACATAGACCTCAATAGCCTACTGGGAATAGATAAGGTAGGAGGCACTTCATTCGATCTGCAGGTGTCAGGCAAAGGGCTTACGGCCAAAACATTATCTGCTAGTATTAGTGGAGACATACACCACATAGGATATAGTAATTATGACTATAAAAACATAGCTGTAAATGGCACTTTTAGTAAGAACCTTTTTCAAGGAAATGGACGAATTACAGACCCGAATTTTAACTTCGATTTTGACGGTAAGGTAGATCTGAATAATGAAAAACCCACGATAGATATCACTACCAATGTGGTAGGGATCAATTTAAAAAACCTGGGTTTGGATAGTATCGACAACGTGGCAAACTTCCGTGGAAGCATTGCACTAACTGGAGATGACCTTGATGATTTAATAGGAAAAATAGACCTCGACAGTTTTACACTAAATAGAAATAACACCAACTATACCATCAATAATCTGGCTATTACTGCCAAAGAAACAAATCAAAATCGCACGTATACCATACACTCCGATTTACTGCATGCTGAGATAACAGGCAATTTTATCCCCTCTGAAATAGGATCTATTCTTGGTTACATAAATCACATTATTTACCCGATTGAGTGTCCAAAACCCATAGATACCCTCAACACTAAGGACATACAATTGATTGTCGCTATTCCTTCGTACGATTCTATCTATACTGAATTTTTGGGTGAGACCTACTTTGATAGTGCCGCTATCAATTTCAACTACAACCATGCTACAGGAAAACTGCAATCTGATGCTCATATCAGCGGCTTTAACTATGATGTCATTTCCTCTCCTAGAGTGGCTATTTCTGTAAAAAATAAGGGCAATTTCACTCCTATTAATTTTGCACTAAACTCAGCTGGATTATTCCAAAATGATAGTACCCTTTTTGATGTATCCCACGTATACGGTTTCATTACAGACGGCATTATCAATTTTGATATTACGGCACAAAAAGATAGCATACTGGACCTTGCCGTTGGTGGTAGATTTGTATATACCAACGATAGTGCTTTGGTATTTGTAGAAAGCAGCAAAGTATTCATCTATGAAGAGGCATGGAATCTCCGTAAGTCAAACACTCCAAATCTCATCTACCAAAACGGCATTACTCAATTGCGTTCCTTCGACTTTAGAAATGAGGAGCAAATACTCTACATTGAGGCATCGTCAGGCTTTCAGGCTAACAAGATCAACGTAATATTAACTGAGTTTAAATTGGATAACCTTACTCCTTTTTTAGCTGGCTTTGATTTAAAATTAGATGGGATTACCAACGGTTCTATTGACGTTTCTGACCGAGATGGATTCCCCATAATTGAGGCAAATCTCGATATTGCACATCTGCAATTAGACAATGATACGCTAGGAAATTTAAGTCTAACC
>JAOKFZ010000010.1 GCA_028247315.1 Bacteroidia bacterium
CAGTTAGACCCCGCATTATACACTTTAGTTCAGGAAGTAGCAGATGAGGCTTTTGTTATCTATGATGCATTTCGCCAGAAAGAAGGCAAAGGGCTACAAGATGTACTTACCGGTTATGCCGAGACTATTGGAGCGGGGATACCTCTCATAGAGGCTCTAGAACCAGAAAGACTGGACAGTACCAAAACTCGACTACAGAAGAATCTCAAACAATTGGTAGACGATGAAAGTTTTGATAAAAACAGGTTTGAGCAAGAGTTGATATACTACCTCGAAAAATACGATGTGAATGAAGAAAAAGTGAGGCTAAAGTCGCACTGTGATCATTTCATAGAATCGATGAATAAGAACCCAAAGGGTAAATCACTCAACTTTATTGCTCAAGAAATGGGTCGTGAGATAAATACCCTAGGCAGTAAGGCCAACCACGCAGGTATACAAAAAGAAGTGGTAGCTATGAAAGAAGAACTTGAGAAAATAAAGGAGCAAGCCCTGAACCTCTTATGATAACTAACCAACCAAGTGTGACCGGCAACCAACCAAGTATGGCAGAAATAAAACAGCGAGGCTCTACGGAGGACCCTACGCAAAAACCAAATCATAAACTAATTGTATTTTCGGCACCAAGCGGCAGCGGTAAGACCACTGTAGTACGTCATTTACTTGACACGGTTCCGAACCTAGCATTTAGTATAAGTGCTACTACACGACCTATGCGTGCTGGAGAAAAAGATGGTCACGACTACTATTTTTACACCAATGAGGAGTTTCAGGCCGCTATACAAAAAGATGCTTTCATAGAACACGAAGAAGTCTACGAAGGGGTTTACTACGGAACACTAAAAGCAGAAGTACAACGGCTTTGGGATGCTGGTAAGTACGTCATATTTGACTTGGATGTAGAAGGCGGAATTACTATAAAAAAGTACTACCAAGAGCAAGCCTTGGCTCTATTTCTAAGACCTCCATCCGTAGAAATACTCATAGAAAGGTTACGCAACAGAAACACCGAGACGGATGAGCAATTGGCTATACGCATAGCAAAAGTAAAAAGTGAACTAAAATTTGAACAGCGGTTCGATAAAGTAATTGTTAACGACGTGTTAAGTGATACCTTTGTAGAAGCGAAAAATATAGTGGTACGTTTTTTAAAAACAGAAGATTAGAATGAAGGTAGGATTATTTTTTGGGTCGTTTAACCCTATACATCATGGACACTTAATCATTGGTCAGTACATGCTGGACCAAGCAAAGTTAGATGAAGTATGGTTTGTGGTTTCTCCCCAAAATCCTTTGAAAAAAGGAAAAGACATCATGGATGCTGACCATAGACTAAATATGGTGAAGCTCGCTATAAAAGGAAACGATAAGTTTAAGGCAGAAGATGTAGAGTTTGGTATGCCAACTCCATCTTACTCCAACTACACATTGAAAAAACTAAGTGAAAATCATCCTAAAATAGAGTTTCAGCTTGTACTAGGTACTGACAATCTTCAGCACCTAGAGAAATGGAAGGATCACGAGGAGATACTCATGGAATACGAGATACTATCCTATTACAGAGATAGTTTCCCCGGAGGCGAGTTTGCTAAAAACCAAAAGGTACGCGTAATGAAGGGCCCTATGCTCAACATATCGGCCAGTTATATACGCGGACTTGTACGCATGGGTCGAAGTATAAAGTACTTGGTGCCAGAAGAAGTAGCTAACTACATGAACACCAAAATGAAGTGACTCGTTTGACAAATATATATAGAAGGATTCTCGCACACCGAGAGGCCTTTTTTATGCCTCGAAGCGTCCTCATTTCGACTACAGATGGCTGACACATAGAAAAAACATCCAATAGAAAAGGGGTTTGCTAGTAGCAAACCCCTTTTCTATTAATTTATATGTAAAGACTACTCTCCCGGTTCTACTACAGGTGCAGCTTCAGACTTAGCTTCTTCTAGCACTTCTGCTATCTCTACTGTTGCTTCTGGTGCAGCAGGCACTCTCTTCTCCTCTATAATCTTGGCGGCGGCTTCTCCTGCACTCATACCGAAGATATTCTCAAGGTCTTCCTTGAAAATTACTTCTTTTTCTAAAAGCTGATCCGCAAGTTGTAGTAATTTATCCTTATTTTCTTCTACAATGGTGATAGCTCGCTGATACTGCTGATCTGTGAGTATCTTTATCTCGTCATCTATAAGAGCAGCTTGCTTCTCACTAAACGGCTTACTGAACCCTTGATCCATGTTATAGTACGATACGTTGCCTACCTTATCATTGAGACCATAAATACTAACCATTGCCATGGCTTGTTTGGTTACTTTCTCTAGGTCACTAAGTGCTCCTGTAGATATTTTATTGTAGACCACTTTCTCTGCAGCTCTACCCCCTAGTGTCGCACACATCTCGTCTAGCAATTGCTCTGTACGGGTGATTTGTCTCTCATCTGGAAGATACCACGCCGCACCAAGACTTCTTCCTCTCGGCACTATCGTTACTTTAACAAGTGGATGAGCATACTCGCACAACCAACTTACTGTAGCATGACCTGCTTCATGCACAGCTATAGCGTGCTTCTCTTCTGGTGTTATTATCTTATTCTTCTTCTCAAGTCCGCCAATTATTCTATCAACAGCATCCAAGAAGTCCTGTTTCTCCACTTGCTTCTTGTCATGACGAGCAGCTATAAGTGCAGCTTCGTTACACATGTTGGCTATGTCTGCACCACTAAATCCTGGTGTCTGACGTGAAAGAAAATCGATATCTAGATTTTTTTCAATTTTTATTGGTTTCAAGTGAACCTCGAAAATCTCTCTACGCTCATTCAAGTCTGGCATATCTGCATAGATCTGTCTATCAAATCGTCCTGCTCTTAGCAATGCTGAATCCAGAATATCTACTCGGTTGGTCGCTGCAAGCATTATTACACCAGAATCTGTACCAAAACCATCCATCTCTGTAAGCAGTTGATTTAGTGTGTTTTCACGCTCATCGTTGCCGCCTTGCATTGCATTCTTGCCACGAGCTCTGCCTATGGCATCTATCTCATCTATAAATATGATGCAGGGTGCTTTTTCCTTGGCTTGCTTGAATAAATCTCTTACTCTACTTGCTCCAACACCTACGAACATCTCTACAAAGTCTGATCCGGAGAGGGAAAAGAACGGCACTTCTGCTTCTCCAGCAACGGCTTTAGCCAAGAGCGTTTTCCCTGTTCCTGGAGGGCCTACAAGCAGTGCCCCTTTTGGTATTTTACCTCCAAGTTCGGTGTACTTCTTTGGATTTTTGAGGAAATCTACAATCTCCATCACCTCTTCCTTAGCACCTTCTAAGCCTGCAACGTCTTTGAACGTTACGTTTACTTTGGTATCCTTGTCAAAAAGTTGGGCCTTCGATTTTCCTATGCTAAAGATCTGACCACCGCCCCCAGGGCCGCCAGCACCACCGCCCATACGTCTCATTATGAACATCCAGATCAAACCAAAGATAGCAATATAGATAATTAGCGTAACAAGTGGATTGTCCCAAATATTTTCTTCTACTATTGGATTAATACGAACCTTTTGTGCAACGGGTAAATCCTTCTGTGCCTCGTTTACTTGATTATTGAAAAATTCGTAATCTCCAATATCCGATAAGAAATACATGTATACATCCTTGTTCACAAACGAACCTTGAGGCACATCTTTCTTGTACTCGCTATCCTTCTTAGCTTCGTCTGTTATATAGATTTCTGCCTTGCTACGATTGATGACATTGATTTTTTCTACCGCTCCTTCTTCTACCATTGTAAGCAACTTATCTACAGATATTTGCTTACCACTCTTGGGTCCCAAAAAGGTTATTCCAATGAAAATCACCACTAAAATGGCATATATCCAAACAGGATTAAACTTTGGCTTACCCGTCTTTGGCTTTTTGCTATTAAAGGGATTTGGGGTATTGTTTTGCTCTCTAGGCTTTTTGCCTGATTTATTTTCTTCTGACATACGTCTTATATTCGTCTTTGCAAGTATACGGATACAACCTTTGTGCCATCCAAAAAGTTCTATCATTTTCGACTATTCATCCATATTTAGTGCTTTTCTATCAAAAAGAGTGCTTTTATGGCAGTAAAATTACCCGACGTTTCGGCTGTTTTCTATTCGTATCTATTCTACAGAGCTAGCTAAGTGATAATTTGATTTCTCTTAGTTAAGTTTGCCCTTCATGTACGAATCATTACAAGCGAAACTAAAAACTCAACTTGAGGAGATTAAAGAAGCAGGTCTATACAAAAACGAACGCATTATCACCACTCCCCAAGGTGCTGACATTATAACAGAAGCAGGTGGAGAAGTAATCAATTTTTGTGCGAACAATTACTTGGGCCTTAGCTCTCACCCAAAAGTGATACAAGCAGCAAAAGATGCTATAGATACTCACGGGTACGGATTGTCATCTGTACGGTTCATTTGCGGTACACAAAATATACACAAAGAACTGGAGCGTAAATTATCTGAATACCTCGGTACTGAAGACACTATACTCTACGCTGCTGCTTTTGATGCCAACGGTGGATTGTTTGAACCGCTATTCGACAAAGAAGACGCTATTATCTCTGATGCTCTTAACCACGCCAGTATAATAGATGGCGTTAGGCTTTGTAAGGCTCAACGCTACAGATACCTACACAACGATATGGCAGACTTGGAAAAGCAGTTAATCGCTGCTCAAGATCAACGCAATCGTGTAATTGTGACAGATGGTTCATTCTCCATGGATGGCACAATAGCTCAACTGGATAAAATAGTCGCTCTAGCAGACAAGTATGACGCGAGCGTAATGATTGACGAATGTCATAGCTCTGGTTTCCTTGGCAAAACAGGCCGTGGTACGCACGAGCACTGTGGAGTGATGGGTAAAATAGAAATAATCACAGGAACACTGGGCAAGGCTCTTGGCGGTGCAAGTGGTGGATTTACCTCCGGTAAAAAAGAAATAATCGATATGCTTCGTCAGAAGTCTAGACCATACCTATTCTCTAACACAGTAGCCCCAAGTATAGTAGGTGCGAGTATCGCTGTACTGGACATGCTGAGTGAGACCACTGAATTACGAGATAAATTAGAATACAACACGAAGTACTTCCGCGAAAAAATAAGCGAAGCAGGTTTTGACATTACTCCAGGTGAGCATCCTATCGTTCCTATTATGCTCTATGATGCAAACGTGGCCCAAGAAATGGCCACTAAAATGCTAGAAGAAGGCGTATATGTAGTAGGTTTCTACTTCCCAGTAGTGCCTAAAGGTAAAGCAAGAATACGCGTACAACTCTCTGCTGCTCACGAGCAACATCACTTGGATAAAGCCATTGCGGCTTTTACCAAGGTAGGCAAGGAAATGGGTGTTATATAGGAACTAGGCTAATTCATAGAACGTCGTGTCCTAATATTTTAGCAAATTCTTTAGCTTCAAGACTGCTGACCTCAGACAATCTATCAATGATCTGCTGTCTAAAACCTCCAGATGAAAGACCTCTTTCTATTATAACTAGACTGTGTTTTACTTCATCAATGATTTCCCAATTTTTGTCTGACAGAATTTTTCTTTCCGTTTTCGTGCTTCCTTTTCCCCAGCTATCTATATTTCCATAGTGCCTTTTGTAAATCTCTAAGTGAACTAGATCTATCATTATTTCTACTCCAACTTCTCGATGACCTTATCCAAAAACGAATTCACCCAAGCGGCGTATTGCTTTTTGCTAGGATGCAAATCATCCTTTGCTCTAAACTCAGCATTGGTCTCTGCCTCCAATGAGATATCTGTGATATTATAAAAATCTATCCCGTACTCTTCACATATGAACTTAGACAATCCATTGAATTTTTCTAAGTCTGCAGTCGTTTCTTCCTTCTTATCTGCACCAAATGGTGTGTAGCCATAATTTGGTATGGATACTACAAAAATATGGCTCTTATCATTCCCCGAATACCAAATAGCAGTATCCAATAAACTTCTAAAACCTACCTCAAAGTCTTCAATTGGCAATCCTTGGTATTGATTATTCACCCCTATTAGTAAGGATACTAAATCATACTTCTCGTCTAAATCTGTTCTTTTGATTCCTCTTTGAAGATCGTCTGTACGCCAGCCGTTTTGGGCCACTATCTTTACAGATACTTCAGTAGCATCAGCAGAAAACACACTGTCTGCTACCTGATTCGGGAAATTATCTGGAAACGCTACAGCAGTTCCAATAGTATAACTATCTCCTAAGGCAAGGTAGGTTTTTGATCGCTTGTTCATGGTGGGAATTTGTTCTGGTTTTATGTCAGTTGTAGAAGTACAACCCATGACGCTAAAAGCCAATAGCACCATTAGAATATGTTTACACATGGTTTCGAAGTTAGTCATTTAGAAAGTATTTATAGATTAAGGAGAAAAAGCTATGTGTATATTCGTCTCACGAATCAACTGATATGACAGATTTAGATATTGCCCAAAGAGTAGAAATGCAGCATATTAACTCCGTAGCTGCTAAACTAGGTATTGATCAAGATGACTTGGAGCAATATGGTAAGCACAAGGCCAAACTACCTTTACATCTCATAGATGAAGATAAAATTGCAAAAAGCAACCTAATTCTCGTAACTGCACTTACACCTACACCGGCCGGAGAAGGGAAGACAACCGTTTCTATTGGTCTAAATGAGGGTCTGAACAAGATTGGTAAGAAGTCTGTAGTAGTGCTTCGTGAGCCATCACTGGGTCCAGTTTTCGGGATAAAAGGAGGAGCTGCTGGTGGAGGTCATTCTCAGGTGGTGCCTATGGAAGATATTAACCTTCACTTCACCGGAGACTTTGCGGCTATTGAAAAAGCAAATAACCTACTGAGTGCTCTTATAGATAACAATATACAAAGCAAGACGCGTAGTCTTGGCATAGATCCACGCACCATCATCTGGAAACGAGTGATTGATATGAATGATCGTGCACTGCGTGACATCACCATCGGTCTGGGTGGTACCGGAAATGGTATTCCTCGTCAAGATGGATTTAACATCACAGCAGCGAGTGAGGTGATGGCAATACTTTGTATGGCAAAAGACATAGAGGACTTAAAAGAGAAACTGGGCAACATATTTGTGGGATACACGATGGACAGAAAACCTGTGTATGCTCGTGATCTGAATGCAGAAAATGCCATGACTTTACTACTGAAGGATGCTATAAAACCCAACCTAGTGCAAACACTAGAGCACAACCCAGCTATCATACACGGCGGCCCATTTGCTAATATAGCACAAGGAACAAATACGATAATAGCCACCAAAATGGGTATGAGTTTGTCTGACTACGTGGTAACAGAAGCAGGATTTGGGGCAGATCTTGGGGCAGAGAAATTCTTAGATATCAAATGTGGATACGCTGAACTAAAGCCAACAGCAGTAGTGGTCGTAGCTACCATTAGAGCCTTGCGTCACCACGGAGGTTCTCCAAAAGAGGAATACAACGATGCGAATCTTGATAGAGTAAAGGCAGGATTTGCCAATCTAGAAAAGCACATAGAGAATATGGGAAAATTTGGATTGCAACGCGTAGTAGCCATCAATAATTTTCATACTGACTCTCAAGAAGAAATAGACTGGCTCATAGATAAATGTGCGAGCATAGGTATAAAAGCAGTGCTTAGTAAAGGCTGGGCAGACGGAGGTAACGGAACCACAGACCTAGCTAAAGCAGTAGTAGAAGAAATAGAAAGTGGTAAGAGCGATTTCAAACAACTCTACGACTGGGATGCTCCTGTAAAAGAAAAGATAGAAACTATAGCTAAAGAAATATATGGAGCAGATGGGGTAGACTACGCTGCTAAAGCAAATGCGGGTCTTAGAACCATCGCTAAGCTAGGCCTGGACCACTTCCCCATCTGTATGGCAAAGACCCAAAAATCTTTCTCAGATAATGATAAATTAACCGGAAGACCCACAGGTTTTAGAATCACGGTACGCGAGTTTGAAATAGCTGCAGGAGCTGGTTTCCTTATTCCTATACTTGGTAACATGATGCGTATGCCGGGACTTCCTGCAGTACCAGCAAGTGAAGGTATGGATATTGATAACGACGGCATGATTACGGGGTTGAGTTAGGGAATTAATACGACAGTATTAATAGCCACTAACCATATAGGCCTTAGCAATTACTTCGTATAAAAGACTCCTGAGTAAACTAAAGATGCCATCGAAATTGATGACAACAAGATAGAAATAAAATTGAAAGGAATAGACTCCCTTTACGTTCATTTTAATCAAAACAATAATTATGATTAAAAATTCATTAACGCTAATCGTTGCACTTGCATTGTTCTCCTGCAAACAAGAAGTTGCTAAAAACTATGCAACTGTTTCAGGAACGATTACCAATCACCTTGGAAAAGATGGTAAAATACGTAACATAAACTATAGTAAAGAAATTAAAATTAACCCAGACGGTACGTTTTCTGACACCTTCCATCTAAAAAATGAAGCCTCCCTATTTAGTTTTACAGATGGCAACGAAAGCACCTCTCTCTATCTAAAAAATGGCGACAACATTAATTTAACACTAGACACAAAACTATTTGACGAAACCGTAAAGTATACGGGTAGCGGTTCAGAGAACAGTAATTACTTAGCACAAAAGGCATTATTGTCTGAAAAGACCATTTCAATGGATTTATTTGATGCCTCAGAAGATGAATTCGATTCAAAAACTTCAGAAATTATTGCAAAATTTACTGATTTCTTGACCAATACTACAGGGTTAGATAAGCGTTTGGTAATTAGTGAAAAAGAAGAAATTGCACGTATGGAAGAAGGCCTGAAAGAACAGTATGCTCGTATGAAAGCAGAAAAAGATACCTATGCGTCTTTTGTTGGAAATCCTTCTCCAGAATTCAATGATTTTGAAAATATTAATGGTTCAAAAACATCTTTAAAAGACTTCAAAGGCAAGTATGTATATATAGATGTTTGGGCTACGTGGTGTGGACCGTGTATAGCTGAAATCCCATCATTAAAACGTTTAGAAAAAGAATATCATGGTAAAAACATTGAATTTGTGAGCATTTCTATTGATGATGGTGCAAGCTATAAAGACAACTCTATGAATGCTGCAAAAAAAGGCTGGAAAAAAATGATTGCTAAAAAAGAATTAAAAGGCACACAACTTCTGGCAGATAATGGCTGGCAAACCACTTTTGCAAAAAATTACAGTATTAATAGTATACCTAGATTTATTCTAATTGATGATAAAGGAAATGTAGTAGATGCCAATGCTCCCAGACCATCTAGTGAAGGTATAAAAAATCTGTTAAAGAGTCTAACTCTATAGCGGTCGCAAGTTAGCCGCATACTTGTTATAAGTAGCCTTATCCCTTCTCCGCTATCAGATAATCTGCAAATCCATACGCATCCCAATATACCCCTCCACGCACATAGCCTTTGGTGATGAGTTGCAATGGTATCTTGATAGGCATTAGAGCGATATTGATCCAACTCCGGTTTTTGCCCGCCATCTTCACATTGAACTTACCGTACATAAAGATATTGGCGACTTCTTTGATAGACCAGATACGCACATGGGTATCGTCATCAAAAAAGTTAAGTGTTTCCTTTTTGCTCGGAAAACTTGCACTCGCCTCACACGGAAATTCTATATAGAATAAACCACCTTTCTTTAGCTTTTTAAATAACAACGGAAGTACCTTGTCTCCATTGTAAAGGTGTTCTATTACGTGACTCATTATGATCACATCATACGTATCGTCTGGAATAGCACTATAGTCTAGCTCTATAAGGTCCAACTGAAAGAACTCATCCATATTCTGAATGTCTTCCTCGGTATTATCGTAGCTTACATCTCTGTCTACTCCAGTATAATGGCACTTAGGTAGCCATTTTTTGGTAATAGTACTCGAGTGACTGCCCGAGCCTATATCGAGTATTTTCAGGTCTTTTTTATCGGTATATTTACCAATGGTCTTAAGCCTGAACGGTTTTAGTTTGGTGCTCATGGATTAAAATCCGAGTTCTATATCGCCACACATATCTGCTGGCACAACCCACTCATCAAACTGCTCTGCAGTCAAAAATCCAAGTACTACGCCTGCTTCCTTTAGTGTGGAGTTATCCGTATATGCCTTTTTGGCAATTTTAGCTGCGTTGTCATATCCTATATGTGTATTAAGGGCTGTGACTAACATGAGTGAACTATCTAGTTTTTTCTGTATCTCGGCATGATTTGGTTCTATACCTACTACGCAGTTATCGTTAAAAGATAAACATGCTTGGCCTAGAATTCTAGCACTTTGCAACACGTTAGCTGCGATTAGCGGTTTGTATACGTTTAACTCAAAGTGACCATTGCTGCCCCCTATTGTTACCGCTACATCATTGCCCATTACTTGAGCACATACCATAGTGAGAGCCTCACACTGCGTAGGATTCACCTTGCCTGGCATTATACTCGATCCAGGTTCGTTACTTGGAATTATCAATTCACCTATACCGCTTCTTGGTCCTGAACTTAGCATACGTATGTCATTGCCAATTTTCATGCAACTCACTGCTGCACGCTTAAGTGCACCGTGTAGTTCTACCATTGCATCGTGTGCAGCTAGTGCTTCAAACTTATTCTCTGCTGTACGAAAAGGCATTTCCATTTCTGCAGCTATTTTAGCCGCTACCATGACGTCATATCCCCTAGGAGTATTAAGACCTGTACCTACAGCAGTACCTCCTAATGCTATCTCCTGAGCACCTATCATGGCATTCTCTATCGCTAGAATACTCATTTCTAATTGGCGTCTGTATCCACTAAACTCTTGACCCAATGTAAGCGGCGTGGCATCCATAAAATGCGTACGACCTATCTTTACTATATCTTTAAAATCTCGGGCTTTCTTTTTGAATGTATCTTTCAATACTTGCAATCCTGGGATAGCAAAATCAATCATTTGCTTATACACTGCTATACTCATAGCCGTAGGGAACGTATCGTTACTGCTTTGCGACTTATTTACATCATCATTTGGATGAAGCACCTTGTACTCATCTAAAAGATTACCTCCGTTCAATACGTGACCGCGGTTAGCAATCACTTCGTTTACATTCATATTGCTCTGTGTACCAGAACCTGTTTGCCATACTACTAATGGAAATTGGTCATCTAACTTACCATCAATTATTTCATCACATACATCCGATATTAAATCCGCTTTTTCTTGAGTTAGAACCCCTAATTCTGCATTTGTCATGGCAGCACACTTTTTCAATACACCAAAAGCTTTGATAATCTCTACAGGCATGGTTTGACTCCCGATTTTAAAGTTTTCAACTGACCGCTGGGTCTGTGCAGCCCAGAATTTGTCTGCTGGTACTTTGACCTCTCCTATGCTGTCCCGTTCTATTCTGTATTCCATAATGTGTATTCTAAAGTGGATACAAATGTAGTTAATCACACTACTTATGAACGGGGGTTGTACATCTTTTCTCTAATTTTGCTTTAGACAAAAAAAGCAATAATAATGAGAATGAAGAAAATCGTAACTGTACTAATGACCTTCCTACTAATCGCAGGAATAAACCTAACAGAAGCACAAACACTGAGTAAAAATGAGCGTAAAGCCCTTAAAAAGGAAATAAAGACCTACAAGAAGAATCCAGAAAAATGGGTACGCATGCAAAAAAAGCATAAAACGGAAGTCGTAAATCTAAACGATGAGGTAATCGACCTAAAGGCTAAACTAGCTGAAATGGATAAACTGAGAGCAGAACGAGAAGAGTTAGCCACAGAATTAGCGATATTAAAAGCTAAATATGCTAGCCTTGAAAGTGAAATGCCATCTACAAAACTTCCGATGGGAACGGTATATCAAGTACAAATGGGATACTATGAGTACCTCGACTTAGCATCATTCAATGAAAAGCTAAAAACCATAAAAGCAGAAGATGTAGACGGAAAAAAACGTTACGTTATAGGGCACTTTGTCAACTTAATGGAAGCAGTACAGTTCAGAAATGACATAAAAATACTCGGCATAGATGATGCGTTTGTATCTCAATACAAAAATGGTACTAGAATAATGGACTTTGATGCTATGAAAGCCATTGGTAACTAAGACGCAAATAAAATCCAAAAAAAAGTCTGATTTCTAAGAGAAATCAGACTTTTTTTTGGATTTTTGGATAGAAAAAGAACTACTTATTACGTTGCTTGTATACGGGCACCGTACTACACGGCTCGCCAAACATTACCGTTTTGGCAACACTTACAAGTCTATTGGTTAAGAGTACATACGCATGATTACTTATTTCTCTGTTACCACAGCCTTTTACTACTACACGCTTATTGGTATATTGTAGTGCATCAACTGAAGCTAAAGCTCTTTCTGCTACTAGTGCTGGCAATGCATTTGGTTTGGCAAAGAAAACGTGCTCGGTATGGGGTCTTAGTGCAGAAGCAATGAGCATGTATGCCCAAGTTGGTATCACGGCATCGCTGCTACAATATACAGCAACGTTATGTTCTGTATAGACACTCCATTCATACTCCTTAACCCATACTCTAAAGTCTTTTTCACGGAGAATAAGTCCCTGAAATAATTGTCCGAAAATGTCAATGAATGATACTTTTCTATCAGGGATTAAGTCCTCTAGATCAATAGTGATAATACCGCTGAGGGCTACTTTATTTACAATTTCACTCACCTACTGTACTGATTTTTATCGCGTTTGTTTTTCTGTTTTCTACTACTGGCATTGCTGCAGTATTGATAACAACATCACCATCTTTCAAGAAGTTCTTTTCTTGAAGTTCTGCTATAACATCACGTATGGTTTCATCCGTATTTGTTTTCTTATCGTAATAGAACGCACGAACGTTCCATACCAAGCTCAATCTATTCAGTAAACGCTTGTTTGCCGTAAAAATAAACACATCGCAATTTGGTCTACTACTTGCAATTTTGTAAGCGGTATATCCTGTCTGTGTCATGGAGATTATAGCTTTTGCTCCTATCCCTTCACTCATGCTAACTGTTGCGTAGCAAATTCTATCGCTGATGAAGGATTTAGATGAAGGATCTGGCTTCTTTATTTTATTGTATACATCCCATCCCATCTCTGTACTCCCAAGGATGCGTTCTACTGCTTGCACAGCTTTTAGTGGGTAGTCACCTACAGAGGTCTCTGCACTAAGCATTACTGCATCGGCACCGTCCATTACAGCATTAGCCACATCATTGGCCTCTGCTCTGGTAGGAGTAGGAGATGTAATCATACTCTCCATCATCTGAGTAGCTATTATTACTGGTGTAGACGCTTCTACGCACCTAGTTACGATACGTTTTTGAATCATTGGCACCTGCTCCATAGGCATCTCTACACCCAGGTCTCCACGAGCTACCATAATCGCATCTGTAGCTGCTATTATGGTGTCTATGTTCTTTACAGCTTGTGGCTTTTCAATTTTGGCTACGATGTGTGCATGGCAATTGTTTTTGGTTAAGATATCCCTCAACTCAATGATGTCTTTATCTTCTCTAACGAACGACAATGCCACCCAATCAAACTCATGCTTCATAATGAACTCTAAGTCCTTTTTGTCCTTTGGCGTGAGACTAGCTACCGACATATCAGAAGACGGTAAATTAAAGCCTTTGTTGGAACTAAGTGGCCCGCCATTTATGACTACGGCTTCTACCGTGCTGTCATTTATTCTTTTGGAAAACTCTAACTCTAGTTTACCATCATCAAGAAGCACTCGCTCACCTACTTTTACATCTCTAGCTAACGTAGAGTACTTTACATAGATAGTCTTTCCAGAGCTTACTGTTGCTTCCGTTGTTAATGTCATTACAGCACCTTCTTCAAGAAGCATACTGTTGTTTTCCACCTCTCCAATACGAAGTTTTGGACCCTGCAAATCTCCCAGTATAGCTACGTTACTGCCCAATTCCTTATTTGCTTGACGAATATTATTCACCACCTCTAGGTGGGTATCCCAGTCACCATGAGAAAAGTTCACTCTGCAGACATCTACACCTGCTTTTATTATTTTTTTCAGCATTGGAACACTCGAGGTAGCTGGACCCATAGTGGCTATAATTTTCGTTTTATTGTATTTTATATTTTCGCTCATTGCAATTGAGTAAAGTTTAAGATTTCTTTTGGACTTGGATTATTAAGTGCAAAACAAATCGATATACCTTTAAGTTTACCAACTATTTGAACTATTTCAGAATTTATTTCTTCCTCATTCATACTGCATAGTAAGTAATCGACTTGCTTGTACTTCGGATAAAAATGATTTTTTGTGCCCCTATTTTTAATGATTAAGTAGCTACTTTGGTCATCAAGGAAGGTCAAATGATAGGCTGCATGCTTACTTTCTTTGCTATAATCAGAAATATCTTCCTCGTATTGTAACGCTATATCTGGATGAACTGAGAGCCCATACCCAAGCTTCACATGTCTCATAGAAGTAGATATACCGTAGATGCACGGGTATTTTAGGACAAATTCGTCTGTGGTAAATAATGACTGCATAAAATTGTAAATTCAATGTGTTTATAGTTAATGCAAATAATTTTTGTCTATTTATTCTAAAAAAATGTTCTTTGCAGGACATAACAAAAATAAAATTAATATGTCTGAAATAGCTGAAAAAGTAACATCAATAATTGTAGATAAATTAGGTGTCGAAGAATCTGAAGTAACTACCGCTGCAAGTTTCACCAATGATCTTGGTGCTGACTCACTAGATACTGTAGAGCTAATCATGGAATTCGAAAAAGAATTTAACATCGCTATACCCGATGAGCAAGCTGAAAAGATTGCAACAGTAGGTGATGCAGTAACATACATTACTGAAAACGCAGGTTAATCAAAGCCAACCAAACCGACATATGCAACTCAAGCGAGTAGTAGTAACCGGAATTGGTGCTCTTACCCCTATCGGCAACACAGCCAAGGAGTATTGGGATGCACTTGCTAAGGGAGTTAGTGGTGCCGCACCTATAACACGTTTTGATACCGAAAAGTTCAAGACACGTTTTGCGTGCGAAATCAAAAATTTCGACCTAAAAGATCATCTTGACAGAAAGGAGTCCCGGAAAATGGATCCTTTTACACAATACGCCATGGTGGTAGCCGACGAAGCTGTCATAGACTCTGGACTCATGGATACAGATTTTGTGCCAGAAGAGATAGGAGTAATCTGGGCATCTGGTATAGGTGGACTTACTTCGCTTGAAAAAGAAATAGGGGATTTTACAAGAGGTGACGGAACACCTAGATTTAATCCCTTTTTTATTCCTAAAATGATAGGAGATATTGCTCCAGGATATATTTCTATAAAGTATGGTTTCAGAGGACCAAACTTTGGGACAATATCTGCATGTGCATCGTCTAACAACGCTATCATAGATTCATATAACTATATACGCCTTGGCATGTCTAAAGCGATAGTAACTGGCGGCTCAGAAGCCTGTGTTACCCCGTCTGCTGTGGGCGGTTTTAATAGCATGAAAGCTCTCTCTGAACGTAACGATAGTCCACATACCGCTTCAAGACCATTTGATGCAGATCGAGATGGTTTTGTCTTAGGAGAAGGAGCAGCATCACTTGTGCTCGAAGAATATGAGCATGCTAAAGCAAGAGGTGCTAAAATTTATGGCGAAATATTAGGTGGTGGATTAACTGCAGACGCACACCACATTACAGCTCCCCATCCCGAAGGTTTGGGTGCTATTAATGTAATGAAGTTTGCTTTGCGAGATGCCAATCTAAAACCAGAAGATATAGATTATGTAAATGTACATGGCACTTCTACACCGCTGGGAGACATAAGCGAAACCAAAGCGATAAAAGGCGTATTCGGTGATCATGCATACACGTTAAATATAAGCTCTACCAAATCTATGACCGGACACCTTCTTGGTGCTGCCGGTGCTGTAGAAGCGTTGGCTTGTCTGTCTGCCATCAATACTGGAATCATACCTCCTACTATCAATCATTTTACAGACGATGAGCAGTTTGATTCTAAACTCAACTTCACCTTCAACAAAGCACAGAAGAGGGAAGTGAAATATGCACTCAGCAACACCTTCGGTTTTGGAGGGCACAACGCATCTGTTGTAATGGGAAAATGCGACTAATACTGTGATAGGCAGTATCCAAAAAATTTACTTTACTCAATTTTCTAAGAACAGACAGTACTACAAAAAATTGTACCGTTTACTTGGCTATTGTCCTAAAAAAATAAAACTATACCAACAAGCATTTTTACACAACTCAACCTCACGTAAATTACAGGGCATTGATATTAAGAATAATAACGAACGCCTAGAATATCTTGGCGATGCTGTGCTAGACTTAATCATCGCTGAATTGCTCTTCAAAAAATTTCCGTTTCAGGGAGAAGGATTTCTGACTGAAATGAGAAGTAAAAGTGTCAGTCGAAAAATGCTAGCTGAAATCGCATTCAATATGGGCTTGCATGAGCACATTATTTTTGACAGGAGCATCTCAAAAAACCCTACTGCCGTGCGTGGTATCGCTGGTAACGCCCTCGAAGCACTCATAGGTGCTATTTACTTAGATAAAGGTCATGCGTTCACTAAACGCTTTATACAGCGTAAAATAGTTGCTCCACATTTAGACTTTGATGAACTCAAAGATATTACCGTAAATTTTAAAAGTCTGCTCAATCAATATGCTCAAAAAGAGAAAAAAGAGCTGGATTTTAAAGTACTCAATGCTGAAGAGGAGAAAAAGATTAAGGTGTATATAATCGGGGTACTTATTGACGGGGTAGAAATAACCAAAGCAAGAGGCAAATCTAAGAAGGTTGCGGAGCAACTCGCCAGCGAAAAAGCGTGCGAAATACTGAACCTACAAAAAAAGTAGGCCTATCGACCTACTTCTCTTTTATCCAATTCCTGTGTACTACTAGAATTTTTCGTTTACTATTTCTAGTCTTTTTGCTATTTCTGCTAGACCAATCAACGCTAGCATTTCAAAGATAGGAGGCCCTCCTGCTTGACCACTTACTACCCAACGAAGCGGTTGCATTAACATTCCTTTACCTATTCCTTTTTCATTCGCATACACTTCTAGGTGATCTTCCATATCAGAGGCGGTAGTTTTGTTTCCTTCTACCAAACCGTTGATGTAATCATTGATGTGACCTGGCACTTCATCCTTCCACTTTTTACGCTGCACCTTCTCATCGTACTCCGCTGGAGGTGCAAAGAAGTATTGACCCAACGGCAATATTTCTCCAGCAAAACTTACTTTTTCCTTTAGAATCTCTAGCACCTCAAGCAGGTAGTCTTCTCCTTGAGAAGTATGTACATCTGTCACCTGACCGTCTACCATTGCACGCAGTGCTGCACCACTGGCATTCATCAAGTAATGGTGGTTGTACCATTTCGCCTTGTCCATATCGAACTTAGCACCACTCTTAGAAACTTTCTCTAGACTAAATGTCTTGATCAGTTCTTCCATAGTAAAGAGCTCTTGATTATCCGACGGATGCCAACCCAACATGGCTAACATATTGACAACGGCTTCTGGCATATAGCCACTCTCTCTATACCCACTGCTTATTTCACCTTCGGGAGATTTCCACTCCAAAGGGAACACAGGGAAACCAAGTCTATCTCCATCTCTTTTACTGAGTTTCCCTTTACCATCTGGTTTTAATATCAATGGCAGGTGAGCAAATTTGGGCATGGTATCTTTCCATCCTAAGTATTTATAAAGCATAACATGAAGTGGAGCACTTGGCAACCACTCCTCGCCACGTATCACATGACTTATCTCCATTAGATGATCATCTACGATATTGGCCAAGTGGTAAGTAGGAAGTCCATCTTCTTTTAGCAGCACTTTATCGTCTAGCTGACTACTATTGAAAACTATCCACCCGCGTATTTCGTCATGAAAACGAATCTCCTCATTGCGTGGCAACTTAATTCGTACAATATATTTGTCTCCATTATCCAAGCGATCTTTTACCTCATCCTCGCTCAGAGTGAGCGAATTTCGCATACTCATACGAGATGTTGCATCGTACTTGGCACTCATCTTATTGGCCTCTAACTTAGCACGCATCTCATTAAGTTCGTCTGGAGTATCAAAAGCGTAATATGCGTGACCCGCTTGTATGAGTTGATCTGCGTAAGCAGCATACGTACCCATACGCTCACTTTGCTTGTAAGGTCCAAAGTTGCCACCTTCGTGCACTCCCTCGTCTATAGGCATACCCAACCAAGCTAAACTCTTATTAATATAATCCTCAGCTCCTTCAACAAAACGTTTCTGATCTGTATCTTCAATTCTAAGCAAAAACTTACCCTTATTTTGTTTAGCAAACAGGTAATTGTATAGGGCCGTTCTAACACCTCCAATATGTAGAGGTCCTGTAGGACTGGGTGCAAATCGCACTCTTACTGGTCTATCACTCATTTCTTATGACTTTTTAAGTCGGCAAAAATACGCCGATTTTACCCCAAATACTATACACTATACTTCGGTATAATGATATATACATAAGATAGGGATGGACATGATAGCGTAGATGGAGTAATTATTTGAGCTTTGACAGCCCTACTTTAGCACGTTGCTCTACGGAACTCTTATACTCCCTATTGTTCTTAAAGTTTAATGCTCTCCGGTAAAATTTCTTTGCTTCAGCATGATATCCCTGTTGGAGATAATAATCACCTAAATAGATGCTTGCATATGCCGCATAATACTCCTTGCTGTCAATGCCAAATAATGTACATGCTTCGTAGAGCATTAGAGCGTCTTTCATATTTCCTTCTTTTTCAAGAATTCGTCCTCTGCGATAACAATACTCTGCTTTTAGTTGGCGACTGGACAGTAACTTATAATCAACTTTACTTATGAATGATGAGGCTTCTTGTGTATATCCGCCATCGTAAAGCAATCTAATCTTGAGGAGTTTAGAATTTGGCAGCCCTTTAGCTGCGTACACTATCGCCTGCTTATCCTCTCCATTCAGCTTGTACCCTTTTTCGTCTATAAGTGCTTTATATTCCTCCCCTTTTGTAGTATCCCCATATAGAATATAGTACCAGCTCATTTTTTGCAAGCAACTTTTTATATAGTTCCTCCCTTTGTAATGGGAATAAAACTGGTCAAGGTCTATGATGCTCGTTGTATCCAACTTATGGAGCTTAGCAACGCCAAGTAAATAGTCTAGAAAATAAAATCGTTCGTACTCTTCGCTTATGGGTCTTCTTTCCAATATACTTATGGCTGTCTCGTTTTTTTTGAGTTTGCCCGCCATTGCACTTCTAAAGTATGTAGAAGTAAGATTAGTCGTATAGTCATTTGTACACCTCAAGGTTTCACTCCAAGCTTTTGCTGGATTCTTTGCTACATGCATTAGCGAAAACGAATACAGATACGCCGCTTCTTTAGCAAAAAGACTTAAATAGCCCGTATCTTGAGCAGTATGAGCTAGCTTCTTTAGCAGACTCAGGCCTTCTTTCATGTCACCGCTAATACCTAGCATACTTACTACCCAGGCATAGTTATCTGGCACAGTACTTAGGTAAACCTTTATGATCCCTCTGGTCCTATTATTGGGAAGGAAATTTGGAAATAAATGGTGATTTTCATTGATCAATACATTCGCTCTATTTACGTCTCTAGCAGCACCATAAAATTCCTCAAACTTGGCTTTAAGTGTCCCCGAGAAAAAATAAGCATCTGATTGGGCCAAACGTTTAAAAGCGAAGGAATCCGGTAGTGCTTCATAGTGCAATAATGCCGCATCCTGCACCTTCTTATAAGCGGCATAATCACTTTGTTCTTCTGTGATAAATGCTGTCATAAATGCATTGAAATGAAGAAGATAGTGAATCGCACTATTCTCTTGATCCGAGGTTTGCTCCTCCACCAAGATCGTGCGAGCCTGGTTCAACCGAAGCTCGTAGTTCTGCCATTGGGCAGCTATTAAATTTTTATTGAAATAAAATGTATGTCCCGCATAGCTGGCCAGTGTAAAGAGTACTAAAAAGAACAAAAACGAAAACCTAAGGAGCTTATTTCTTTCGAACTGCTCTTCTCTTTGGCTTTGCTGTTTCTTCTTCAACATGCTCTTCTATACCTGCCATACGAGCGTCTATTTGAATACGACCGCACGCTTCGCAAATTACGATTTTTTTAGATTGACGAATATCTGACTGTAATTGTGGCGGTACTTTTGCAAAACAACCTCCACAAGCAGCTCTAAGAATAGGTGCCACAGCGATGCCGTTTCTGAAGTTTTCACGGATTCTGTCATAAGCCTTGATCAACTTTTCGTCTACAGACTCTTTAGCATTCTCTTTCTCAGTGGCTATTGCAGCTTCTTCCTTCTCGGTCTCAGCCGTTATTTCTTTAAGCTCAGTCTTCTTGTTCTCAAGATCTTTTTCACGCTCGTCAAGTTTCGTTTGCACTTCGTTGATAAGCTCTTCTTTCAACTTGATAGAGCGATCTATCTCACCGATTTTTTTTTCTGCAGCTAATATCGTCAAATCCTGAATTTCCACTTCTTTGTTTAGAGCATCAAATTCACGATTGTTCTTTACCTTCTCCAACTGTGCCTTATACTTTCTTATCAGCTCCGTAGATGTTCTTATTTGCTCTCTATTGGCAATTGTCTGCTCGTTGAACGTTTCAATCTCTGTATTGAAATTTGTAAGTCTAGTGTTGAGTCCTATTAACTCATCTTCCAGATCTGCAACCTCCATTGGTAACTCACCACGTACCGCTCTAAGCTGGTCTAAACGTGTGTCAATAGTTTGGAGTTTGTAAAGTTGCTCGAGTTTCTGTGCGATTGTTTTTGCTGCCATTATATGAAATAGTTTACGGGGTTTGTATTCACCCCTGATTTAAGGACGGCAAAGGTACTAAATTTTTCCCTCAAAATATCAAATAACAGGTCTATTGTATACTTTTCGCTCTCATAGTGACCAATGTCACAAATCGTCAAGTCATTTTCTGCATCAAAATATTCGTGATACTTGAAATCAGACGTGACATAAGCATCTGCTTCTAAGCTTTTTGCATTCTCCAGTAGAAATTGACCAGACCCTCCGCAAACGGCCACTTTCTTTATTGGTTTCTTAAATGAGGTGTGCTTTATTACCTTCAAATCCATTGATGATTTTAAATGCCCTAAAAAATCTTCTATGCTCATTGCCGAATCCAACTCCCCTATCATTCCACTACCTGCATTCTTATCTTCGTTTAACGTAGGATATAGCTCATAGGCAACCTCTTCATATGGGTGAGCATTTCTCAAAGCAGACAAAACAGTATTTATCTGTGGTTTGCCAATAATTACTTCGATTTTTACTTCAGACTCAGTATGACGCTTTCCTACCTCACCTACGGTTGGATTAGAGCCTGATCCAGCCCTAAAAGTACCACTACCTGTTGTGGTAAATGAACACTCGCTAAATGCACTGATACCTCCTGCTCCTGCTGCAAATAATGCTTCGCGTATCGCTTCTTGATTCGCAGTTGGGCAATACGTCACTAGTTTTACTAGCTCACCAGCCTTAGGTGCTAGTATTCGTGTATTTAGCAACCCAAGCTTCTCTGCTATTTTGCCATTCACACCATTGGAATATACATTGTCAAGGTTCGTATGGATAGCGTACATCGCAATATCATTCTTGATAGCCAGCTGCACCGTACGCTGCACATAGTTGGCGTTATTAAATCGCTTTAATCCGCCAAAAACAATGGGATGATGAGCTACAATCAGATTGCATTTTTGGTCTATGGCCTCATTAACCGTAGCTTCTATGCAGTCTAAACTTATAAGCACTCCGCTCACTTCCCTACTCTTCTCTCCTACTATGAGTCCACTATTGTCATAGCTTTCTTGCAAGCTCGGTGGAGCGATGCTTTCTAAATGGCGTATTATATCTCCTATTCGCATTGGGCGAAGATAAGGAGTTTGGTAGAATGGTTAGATTTGGAGACGAGTACAAAATGAAAAATCCCACTGATAAATTTCACTTTCCTTATATCCTAACCACCAGCTACCCTAAAAAAGCGTCTAACTCTACCCGTCAGAATGTGACGCTTTGATAATAAGCCATCCATTAGCGACAAAAACTTCAACACCATAATATCTTTCCCTTACTTTGCAGCCTATCAAAAGTCGCATCACTATATTACTTGCTATACCCACTGCCATCTATTGGCTGATAACGAGCATACGCAATTGGTGTTACGACAAAGGCATTTTCAAATCTACCTCATTTGACATCCCGATAATATCTGTGGGCAACCTTGCTGTAGGAGGCAGTGGTAAAACACCTATGGTAGAGCACCTTATTAGAGAACTAAAAGGCGAGTATAACATTGCTATCCTTAGCAGAGGGTACGGCCGTAAAACAAAAGGGTTTCTTTGGGTAGAACCCAAATTGTCTCCAATAGAAACAGGAGACGAACCTTTACAAATCAAGACAAAATTTCAAGAAATAGCTGTAGCCGTATGCGAAGATCGAGTAGCTGGCGTGCAACGTATTTTAGCTACTAGATCAGAAATAAACCTCATAATCTTGGATGACGCTTTTCAGCATAGGGCTATAAAACCAAGCCTACAGATACTTTTAAGCACCTACAGTAAACCTCACTTTCGGGACTGCCTTTTGCCCGCGGGGAGGCTGAGAGAAAGCAGAAAAGGAGAGAATAGAGCCGATGCTACAATCTATACCAAGTGCCCTGCGAAGTATACACCTATAAACTGGGGTAAGAAACCCATCTTTTACTCCAAGATAGTATATGGCCCTATTGAAATCGAAGGTCCTATATTTGGGTTTAGCGGTCTAGCAAAGAATGACATCTTTGCTAAGCACCTAGCATCCAACTATGATTTAAAAGATTTTAAAGATTATAAGGACCACTATTCATTTACCCAAAAAGACCTAGAAGGTCTGAAAAAACTAGCGAAAGGTGCAACATTAGTGTGTACCGAAAAGGACTGGATGAAGGTAAAACAACTGAGCGGCAGCGAGCAGATAAATCACATACGCATTACCACTTTACTAGAAGGAGACATAAATTTCACCTCTTGGCTAAAAGCAAAAATTAATGAAAGCTAAAAAACACCTCGGACAGCATTTTCTGACCAGCAACGATACAGCCAAAACAATTGTAGATGGTCTAGGAGATATTAGCACACAAGATGTGCTAGAAATAGGCCCCGGAATGGGTATTATCACTCAATTCATGCTAAATGCTGCTAAACGTTTCAGAGCAGTAGAGATAGATCCTGAGGCAGCTACCTACTTAGAAAAGCACTTCGAAAACATCGAATTAATAAAAGCAGATTTCCTAAAAGTAAGTCTACGAGAGTACTATACAGGCCAGCTCAGTCTTATTGGTAACTTTCCTTACAATATATCGTCCCAAATCGTTTTTAAAATCATTGAAAACCACGACCTGATAGAACGATGGGTAGGTATGTTTCAATTGGAAATGGGCATACGTCTAGTCTCGTTACCCAAAGACAAAAAAGAATACGGCATTCTAAGTGTTTTGATGCCTTTTTACTACAAAGTAGAAACGGTCATGAAATTGCCCCCAGAAGCTTTTGAACCCGCCCCTAGGGTAAACAGTATCGTAGTAAAAGCAACACGAGTAGAGCATGTGTGGAAATGCAATCCAAAACTACTAAAACGCGTAGTAAAGACTTCTTTTGGAATGAGAAGAAAAACACTAAGCAACGGACTTGCTTCAATTATTCCTAAAGAGATTATTAATACACATCCTTTTAGTACCTTGCGACCCGAGAATCTAACACATCTTCAGTTTGAAGAATTGTGTGTATTTATTGAGGCCAATGTCAGCATTTGAAATAACAAAAGAGTCTGTAGAAGAGCTCATTACGCTTATAGACACACAAGAACAGGAAGAACTTCTTCTTGTATTGGAAAAATTGTACCCTGCTGATATTGCCGAATTATTTGATGATTTGGACCTAAACCAAGCTGTATATATAGCAGCACTTCTTGAGCCACAAAAAAAAGTAGATGTGCTCACTGAGTTGGAAGATGATGTGAAACTCAAATTTTTGGCTGGGTATACCAATGAAGAAATAGCCCATGATTTTTTTGCTTACATAGACTCTGATGATGCAGCAGATATCCTTAATGCCATGGAAAGTTCACAGGGCAAAGAAATACTGCGAACTATTAGCGATAAGGAGCACAGTAAAAATATAGCTTCGCTACTGAAGTTTCCTGAAAACACAGCAGGATCATTGATGGCCAAAGAGCTCATACGAGTAAAACAAAGCTGGACAATAAAACAATGCACAGATGAAATACGTATACAAGCAGAAGAAGTAAGTAAGGTATATACCGTCTACGTAGTAGACGAGTTTGAAGAACTGCTCGGTTGGATTTCGCTAAAAAAGATTTTACTCTCCCAAGAGAACCAAAAGGTTAAGGATATTTTTGATGATAACATTATCTCTGAAAGCACATACTCCAGTGGCGAAGAAGTAACGGCTACGATGCAGAAGTACGACTTAGTAGCGGTACCCATAGTAGACGCCTTTAACAGACTCGTAGGTCGTGTGACCTTTGACGATGTACTGGATTATGTAAAAGATGAGGCAGAGAAAGATTACCAAATGCTTTCTGGTATCAGCGGAGGCAAGGATTCTTCTGACACTGTTTTGAGTAATACTAAGGCACGCTTACCCTGGCTTATTGTCGGATTAGCAGGCGGTATTGCTAGTTCACTAGTCATCGGAAATTTTGAAGCAGAACTAGCTCGCAATGTGCAGTTGGCTCTATTTATGCCACTCATCATGGCCATGGCTGGAAACGTAGGTGTACAATCTAGCTCTATTATGGTACAAGGCTTAGCAAATAACTCTATCACCAATAGCGATATATGGGGTAAACTAGGAAAAGAACTAGCTATAGCTCTAATTAATGGCTTGGTGTGTTCTGGGCTCCTTATGGGATATGGTTTTATGTCTGGCAATCATCTCGATATTATGATGACGGTAAGTCTAGCCTTGCTCAGTGTTATACTAATGGCTGCCATCATAGGTACAGTAGTTCCCTTGGCACTGGACAAGTCCAATATAGACCCGGCATTGGCTACAGGACCTTTTATAACTACGAGTAACGACCTATTGGGATTATTTCTGTATTTCCTTATTGGGAATCTGTTTTTGATATAAAACTCATTAAGTCCTTAAATGCGTACCCTATTTATACTTCTATTCTCTCTCGGCATAACACAAGCAAATGCTCAATACACCAACTTAGTACTAGAAGGTGGTGGCATGAAAGGTATAGCTTATGCCGGTGCTTTTGAGATACTCGATAGCCTCGGCATATCTGATAGTATAGAACGAATAGCAGGCACCAGCTCTGGAGCCATGAATGGTCTGATGTACAGCTTGGGTTATACGGGTAAAGAGATTCGACAAATGAATCTTATCACAAACTTTGGCAAATACAACCAAGTAGGTGTGCCCCTCATCGGTGGACTCATACGCGTAAAGAGAACCTATGGATATTACAAAACCGATAGATTGATTGAAGACCTCGGAACAATAATGCAGATGCGTGGATTCTCTAGAGATCTTACGTTCTCTGAACTCTACCAGGCCAAAGAAGCAGGAAGAAATATAAAACTACTCTATCTCATTGGAGTAAATCTCAATGATCAAGAAATAGAAATATTTAGTCACGAAACCTATCCAAATATGAGAGTGTTGGACGCGGTACGTATCAGCATTAGTATCCCCTTATATTTTGAGGCTATATGGATGCAGCCAGACGGTAAATTGATAGAAAAGAGAGATGCTGACTCTACTACTAAGATAATGGCAGACGGCGGCATACTGGACAACTATCCGTTCTATGTATTTGATACGCTAGTATCTGTAAATGGTGGAGCTAACTCCTACTACAAATGTAACATTCATACGCTTGGCATTAAACTAGAGACCGATAGCTCACAAGTAGATATATCCCCAAAATCTATCCGAAAGACGAGTGACTATTTGAGTGCCACGGGCCTTATCAGTAGCGAATACCTCAACCGTAGAAACCTTGGAAGACAGCAAATGGCACAGACTATTTTTGTCAATACTAAAAACTTCAACCCCAGAATAAAACGTCAGAACAAGACCATTAAAATCAAAGTGATGAACTATGGTAAAGAAGCAACGTTGGAATTTTTTAATTCCCAATAATTTAGTTTAAGGAAACTTACGAATTATTACTTCTTCACTGTCAGTTTCTTGGTCAGTTTCTGGCCATCAGCTGCAAGGGTGTAAAAGTAAACCCCTTCTGGAATCTCGGTAACATCTAATATAAATGTACCCGGGTGAGGCAGTCTCTGTACAGATATAACCTCTCCTAAGATATTTGATAGCGTAAGCAGTGCTTCACTTGAGGTAAACTCAACATTTACATAGGTTTTTTCCTTAGCAGGATTCGGATAGTTCTGAGCCAATTTTGGATCATCACCAGCCATTGCTACCGAAACGGTGAACAATAAACCAAGCATTATAGAAAAAAAATTCTTCATTGTTGCTTAACGAAAATACAGTAATATTTGTACAAATGTGAAATTTCAATAAAAAAAACAGACCAACAATCATAAAAGTGTGTTCATTTTTGCACACATTTCTATGATAACTTACGCTTCATAACTCATCTTGCCATCTTGCACTATCAGCTTGGTAGTTAAGTTATTGGAAAATAAACTCCCTGTGCCTAGGCCTTGGTGCTTAGTGACATTGTAAGTACTTACCCATTGGGCAATCGCATTGAGTCCTACGTTGCTTTCTAAAGCAGAGGTAGCCCACCAATCTACGCCTATTTCCTGAGCCTGTGCAATCCATTCATCTGCTACAGAAACACCTCCTATCAAGTTGGGCTTCAGTATAAGGTATTGTGGTTTAATGTGCTTGAGCAACGCTGCCCCACGCTTATAAACGTCTATTCCTATGAGCTCTTCGTCCAAGGCGATATCAATGGGGCTTTCTACACAGAGCTTTGCCATATCGTCCCACTGGTCTACCGCAATTGGCTGTTCTATACTATGCACCTCAAATCGTTTTAACTCATTGAGCTGTTCCAAGGCTTCGTTTGCCTTAAATGCTCCATTAGCATCTACTCTAAGGGTAATATCAAATGCAGAATAATCCATTCGTATTTTCTCAAGCAGGCGGCACTCCTCGTCAAAGTCTAATGCCCCGATCTTAAACTTTATCACATCAAAACCTGCCTTTATTTTAGCGATGGCTTCTTCATACATTTTCTCTGCATCATTCATCCAAACAAGGCCATTCACCGGCATAGCAACTTTGCCTCTAGTAAATGCTGTATCGTACACTCTTCCCGCACCATCTGCCTGCATAGCAAGTAATGCTGTTTCTATACCAAAACGTATACTTGGAAAATCGCCAAGATCTGTTTCCTCTAACTCGCTTACTTGGCAAAACTGAGTGAGTTTAGCATTCAATACTTGCTCATAATCAGCCACGTCATCTATGCTTAGCAGCAAGAGTGGGGCAGCTTCTCCTATCCCTTGTTTACCCGTTTTTATATCTACTAGTGTAATCAGGTATATCGCTCTTTCGGTAAAGACGTTGCGAGATGTTTTGGCAGGTTTTATAAACTGGAGTACGTGTTTTTGTAGCGAGTACGTATACATCTTCTATACGAACAATTTAATTAAGAAAAGGATAACCACGACCAAACTGCCCAGTGACAAAAACTTTAGTTGTCGATTGTAATCATCTACAATTTCCGCGTTTTGGAGCCGTGTGATGTGTACATAACCCAGTACTAAAACCGCTATTGGGGCAAGACTATAATAGCTAGCAGATAAATGGTGTCCCACAAAACCTACAAACGCTACAGTCATTAAGGTGATTTGATACGCCAACGCACCGTCTCTACCTAGTTTAGAAGCTAGTGTTATCTTGTTGGTAAGTACGTCTTTGTCTAAATCACGAATATTATTCACATTGAGCACCCCCACGCACAGGCATCCGTAGGCTATACCCGGCAACCACATAGTAGGTCCAATAGCCTGTTTGAATAAAAAAGCAGTACCCACAACACCTATCAATCCAAAAAAAATGAATACGAATACGTCACCAAGACCATTGTATCCGTATGCTTTTTTGCCAACGGTATAGGTAATAGCTGCTATAATACTGGCGATTCCTAGGCCTAAAAACATGAACCAATGAGACCAATTATCTGCAAAAGAAAGATGCAATAAATAAAGACCTGCACCCAAAGCCAACACAACAAAAAGAACGATAGCTACGAGCATTGCTTCTTTAGAAATAGTGCCTTCTGATAGTTGACGGTCTTTGCGATGCCTATCTGTTCCTTTTACAAAATCACCATAGTCATTAGCAAGGTTACTCAGTATCTGCAAGAAAATAGCGGTGAGTACTGCAAATAGGAATATCTGAAAATCGAACGAAAGCTCATGCAAACTGCTACCCAATATAATAGCACCAAGTGCCAAAGGCAGTGTCTTTAGTCTAAAAGCTGCGAGCCAGTGTTTCATTTTAACCGTTCTACTTCTCCCACTTATTGTTGCTTGTATCGGTATCTGCTGTTTCCAGATTTGGATCCAATACTATTTTCACCACAGGCTTGTCTGTAATGAGCACTTTACTTACCGTCTCTTCTAATTTTTCATTTTGCATTTTCCAGATTTCTACCGGTAGGCGAATTTCTTCTGTAGTGCCATCTGCATATTCCAGTTGGAAGATCACTGGCATCACCAATCCACCTATCATCTCCAAGTCTACTTGATAGAAGTAGGTTTCTTCGTTCAACTTATCCTTACGCGTATCCGTTACTTTAGCTTTTACCGACTCATAGGCTACAGCTGGGTCCGCTGCATACACAACACTTTGCAAGATTGGATCAAACGTTCCTTTTTTGTATTGCTTTTTTATCATCTTCTGCACCTTCTTTTTACTCGCTCCATCGGCTGGTGCATTAAAATCTACTTGATACTCTTTCACATCTGTAATGGCCACATCACAATGGTCTGTGGTATAAAACCATCCTCTCCAAAACCAATCTAAATCTACTGCACTAGCATCTTCCATAGTACGGAAAAGGTCTGCAGGGCTTGGATGTTTAAATTTCCATCTGTTTGCATATACTTTGAATGAATAGTCAAATAGCTCTGGTCCCATTACCGTCTCACGCAATATATTGAGTGCAGTACACGGCTTCCCATATGCATTATTACCAAACTGGTAGATACTCTCCGAGTTGCTCATTATAGGTGATATGTATCGCTTATCTCCACCCATATACGGAACTATTTTATTTGCAGGACCACGTCTACTTGGAAATGCTTTCCCACTCTCATCTGTCCATTCTTTTTCAGTTTGATACTGTAAAAATGTATTTAGTCCCTCATCCATCCACGTCCATTGTCTCTCATCAGAGTTTATTATCATAGGGAAGTAGTTATGTCCCACTTCATGAATGATTACAAGTATTGTTCTGTACTTTACTGCATCGCTAAATTTGCCTTCGGCATCTGTTCTACCACCATTAAAACATATCATAGGATACTCCATACCTATACTCTTGCCGTTTATAGAATAGGCCACTGGATACGGATAATCAAACGTAAATTTAGAATACGTCTCTAACGTAAGTACAATCGCTTTGGTACTATATAGTTCCCACATTGGGTTGCCTTCTTTGGGGTAAAGCGACATAGCCATCACTGTTCTGTCTCCAAACTGCACGCCTTGTGCGTCCCATATAAACTTGCGGCTAGCACACCAACCGTAATCACGTACATTTTCTGCTTTGAAATGCCAGGTCTTAGTATGTTCAGCCCTGCTAACTTCATTTTTCTCTGCTTCTGCCTGTGTTACAATGATTACTGGAGAGTCACTCGTTTTTGCTTTTTCTAGCCTTGTCAACTGATCAGCAGTAAGTACTTCTTCTGTATTTTGTATTTCGCCTGTAGCACCCACTACCATATCACTCGGTACGGTAAGCTTCACATCGTAATCTCCAAATGGAAGCGTGAACTCTCCTCTACCTAAGAACTGCTTGTTTTGCCATCCAGTAACATCGCTATACACTGCCATTCTTGGGAAAAACTGGGCAATCGTATACAAGTAGTTATCGTCTTTTTTGAAGTACTCGTATCCGCTTCTACCGCCAATTTCCATACGGTCATTTATGTTGTACCACCACTGAATGTCTATCGCGATAGAGTCGCCAGCCTTAAGTGGCTCATCAAGATCTATACGCATCATAGTATGGTTCACTTTTACAGTATAATCTGCACCAGTGGCATCCTTCACATGCTCTATATTAAAGCCACCAGGGAACGTATGGAACATATTGAAATACTCATACAAGCTTACTCCATTATTTAATTTGCCCTGCTGTATTTTGTAGGTTTCAGAATCTAGGCTACGCATATTCTGATCGAGTTGCACCCATAAGTACTCCAAGTTGTCTGGAGAAGCATTGGTATATACAATCTCCTCCTTACCATATACGCGTTGATTTTCGTCATCTAGACGAATAGCCATAGTATAATCAGCCGTATTTTGCCAGTACTCGTGACCAGGGGCCCCACTTGCAGTACGGTAAACATTGGGCGTAGGTAAGTCTGAATCTAGCTGCCTAAACTTGTTTTGGTTTGTATTTGAGTTTTGAGCCAATGAGCTCAAACCAATAAGACTGAATGCTATGCTGAGTGCGTATCCTATATTTTTCATAAAAGAGATGCAAAGAAAAGGAAATTGGTAGCTTTGTAATTGTGTTATTCTTATTACTATCCTTTCTTACTAGTACAGTCGCACCACAACACGACTTTCACACCTCTTGGATGAATATCACTTACAACGAAGATTCGAATTATTTTGAATCAACTTGGCGTACAGATACCGAGCATTTGGAAGGAGTTCTCACAGCCTATGCAGAGATAGAAATACACTTAGACAATAGCACAATAGGCACCCATAAGCTACTGATAAATAATTACATAAAAGATAATGCTACATTATATCTCAATGCGAAGAACCACAACCTAAGCATAGATATCATAGAAGTAAATTTTGCAGAAACCATAGTGCATTTTAAGCCTATAAAATGCCGTCGCAAATTGAAACAAGTAAGTATGCAAAACACGCTGTTTCAAAAACAATTTCCCAACCAAAAAAATATGGTACAAATAAACTACAAGGGCAAAATGTATAGTTTATTGCTAGGTGCCAATAAGCTTTATGAGGAAATTACAATTGAATAAACACAATGGGTTAACTACAACAAGAGCCAATAAAGAAGCCATCGCTAAAATTTTATTATTAAAATAAAAATCGATACAAATCGAGATTAACAAACAAAAAATACCTTTGTTGACTTACCCTCGAAGGCAAAATAAAAACCGAATAATATGGACAATGAATTTGATAACGCTCTGGACTACCATTCCAAAGGTAGACCAGGAAAGATAGAAGTAATCCCAACCAAGCCTACACAAACCAAAAGAGATCTTAGTCTTGCATACTCCCCGGGAGTGGCAGAACCTTGTGAGGAGATATTCAAAAACCCCCAAGACGCATACAAATACACTGCCAAGGGTAACCTTGTAGCTGTAATTAGTAATGGAAGTGCGGTACTAGGTCTAGGCAACTTGGGTCCTTTGGCATCTAAGCCAGTGATGGAAGGTAAAGGTGTGCTCTTCAAAATATTTGCAGATATTGATGTGTTTGACATTGAAGTAGATGCTACTGATCCTCAAAAATTCATAGAAGTAGTAAAGGCTCTAGAACCAACCTTTGGAGGTATCAATCTAGAAGATATAAAGGCTCCAGAGAGTTTCCTGATTGAAGAAACCCTTAAAAAGGAGATGAACATTCCACTCATGCATGACGACCAACATGGTACTGCTATAATAAGTACTGCAGGTCTAATCAATGCTTTAGAAGTAGCTGGCAAAAAAATAGACGAAGTACGTGTAGTCGTAAGTGGTGCAGGTGCTGCAGGAATCTCTTGCGTGAAGCTTTGGATACGTGTAGGTGTGAACAAGGAGAACATCTACATGTTTGATCGAGACGGTCAAGTGAGTGATGATAGAAAGGACTTGGACCAGTGGAAAGAGCATTTTAAAACACCTAAAAAATACAACAACTTAGCTGAAGCCTTAGTAGATGCAGATGTCTTCTTAGGACTTTCTGTAGGCAACATAGTGAGCCAAGATATGGTAAAGTCTATGGCAAAAAATCCTATTGTTTTTGCATTAGCAAACCCAGACCCAGAGATTAAATACGATGATGCTTTAGCTGCACGCGAAGACGTGATCATGGCGACGGGTCGTTCTGACTATCCTAATCAAGTAAATAATGTACTTGGTTTCCCATTTATTTTCCGTGGAGCACTAGATGTAAGAGCCACCGCTATAAACGAAGAAATGAAGCTTGCTGCTGTAAAGGCACTTGCAGAACTTGCCAAAGAACCGGTTCCAGATGGTGTACTTATCGCATATAACAAACCAGAAATGAATTTTGGGAGAGATTACATCATCCCAAAACCTCTAGACCCAAGGCTCATAACCAGAGTTTCGTCTGCTGTGGCTAAAGCAGCTATGGAAAGCGGTGTAGCTCAATTTGACATTACAGATTGGGAAGCTTATAAAATAGAATTACGTAAACGTATGGGTCTAGATAATAGGTTCTTACGCAATATTTCACTTCGTGCAAAACAAAACCCACAACGTGTGGTATTTGCCGAAGCAGATAACCCGAAAATTCTAAAGGCTGCACACTCCGCTCGTGAAGAGGGAACTTGCATTCCTATACTTCTTGGTTTTGAAGATCAAATAAGAGCATCAATAGAAGAATTAGGATTAAACCTTGCTGACTGCCAGATAATTGACCCAAGTCGCTCTCCAGAGATTACAGAGAAGTACGGTCAGTTATACTTCGAAAGAAGACAACGTAAAGGCCTTACGTTATTTCAAGCCAAAAAGAAAATGCGTCAACGTACGTACTTTGGCAGTATGATGGTGGAACAGGGTGAAGCAGATGCATTCATCAGTGGGCAGAGTAGCAACTACCCAGATACGATACGTCCCGCACTGGAAATCATTGGTAAAGAGGAAGGAGTGGACAAGGTAGCTGGTATGTATGTTATTATGAGTAAGCAAGGACCACTCTTCTTTGCAGATACTACAGTGAATATAGACCCTAGTTCAAACGATCTGGTTGATATCGTGAAATTAGCTCATAAGATAGTAACTAAGCTACAAGTAAAGCCTCGAATCGCCATGATAAGTTATAGTAATTTTGGCTCTGCCAAAGGACCTACAGTGACCAATATTCAGCAAGCCATAAAACGTCTCCATACCGAAAATCCAGAAATACTCGTAGACGGTGAGATGCAAGCCAACACCGCAATGGATGCTGACCTAAGACAAGAGTTATTCCCCTTCTGTAAGCTTGGAGATGAAAATGCAAACGTATTTATATTCCCTGAGCTTAGTTCGGGTAACATCGCATACAAAATGGTGCAAAGTCTTGGTATATCTGAGGCAATTGGTCCAGTGCTTTTAGGCTTCCGTAAATCAGTACATGTACTACAACTGGGCAGCTCCGTTCGCGAGATAGTAAATATGATCAACCTTGCTGTAGTAGACGCACAAGGCAAAAAAGGGCTTTTCTAATAGGCATTGATGCAGCATACCGTTCAAATAAGTCAATTCAACTCAGAATATCACAAGGATGCTCGGCTCTTGAGAGCTGAAGTCCTTAGAAAGCCTCTTGGACTAGCCGCAGATGACCCCGCGTTTAGTGATCGAAAATCAGACGTACATTTTATTGCATTGGACAGCTCTAAAGTAGTCGGTATTGTGGTATTAGTACCGGACTACAAACCTGGCGTTGGAAAACTCCGACAAATGGCTACCGCTGAGCATGTACGAGGCCAAGGATATGGTGTAGCACTAGTACAAGCATTAGAAAAGCACGCAATGGAAATAGGTATAGAGAAAATAGCCCTCCACTCCCGACATTATGCTGTTGGATTTTATGAAAAGCTTGACTATCGAGTGACCTCAGATGTATTTCAAGAAGTAGGAATGGACCACTTTGCGATGGAGAAGCAGCTCTGATCTAACTACGCTAATACATGTAATTAAGCACCCTTAAACCACTCCACACCGTTCTTAAAAATATCCATAAACTCCATTTCAGGGATATTCTTCATCAGGCCTTTGCGAAAACGCTCTGGATGACCCATTCTGCCGTAGATCTGTCCAGTAGCATCTGTAATGCCCTCTATGCCGTGTACAGATCCATTAGGATTGTATGGCATATCTAGTGCAATATTTCCTTCAAAATCGATGTATTGTGTAGCTATCTGTCCATTGGCTGCTAGTTCTTTTACCATAGCGTCGTTAGCATAGAATCTGCCTTCTCCGTGAGAGAATGGCACGATGTACTTCTTGCCTTTCATACCTTGCAACCAGGGGCTTTTGTTAGAGACGACTTCTACATGTGCGGTTTGACTGATGTGTCTGCCTATACTATTGAAGGTCATCGTAGCCGAAGTTTCGTCTACGTCTCTAATCTCTCCATAAGGAAGCAATCCTGACTTCACTAGAGCTTGAAAACCATTGCATATACCCAATACCAATCCTCCCCTAGCTATAAGGCCATGAACGGCTTCTTTTACTTCTGGGTTTTTGAGTACAGATACGATGTATTTGGCAGAACCATCTGGCTCATCTCCTGCAGAGAATCCCCCTGGTATCATTAATATATTGGCAGCTTCTAGTTCGGTTACAAAAGCAGAAATAGATTCGGATATCGCTACTTCGCTGTAGTTCCTGAAGAGTACTGTATGTACATCTGCTCCAGCATCTACAAATACATGTTCTGTCTCATACTCACAATTAGTTCCTGGAAATATTGGGATGAATACTCGAGGGTTTTTGTTCGTGTCGTATTTGTTCGTGTCCCCACGAACAATATCAGACGCAATTTTTATGCTCTCCCGAACAGTAGAATCGGCACTGTTCGTAGGGTCACGAACGGGTTCATTTGCATTTTTGTTCGTGTCGTATTTGTTCGCGTCTCCACTGTCGCTCTTGTTCGTGTCCCCACGAACAACTTTACTTGGAAATATTGGTTCCAATGTTCCTTCCCAAGCAGCGAGTAGTTCTGAAGTGCTAAATTTATCGCCGTTGATAGTAAGTGAGTTACCTTCTGTTTTACCCAATAAAGCATACCCTTCTAACTCAGCAGTAGATTCCAAAATCAGACTTCCTATTTGCGAAGCGAAACAGTCTAAGTCGTAATTGATATTGGCACCAATTCCGTTGCCTACCATCATTTTGAAAACTGAAGTAGCCAATCCTCCTTCTTTGATGGTTTGGGCAGATACTATAGTTCCGTTACTAATATGATGATGTACGTCTTTGTAAACTTTGTTCAGTTGATCGTAGTTTGGTATTCCAGAAGCCAACGGCTCATGTTTAGCTAAGTACAGGTAGTTTCCAGCTTTCTTTATTTCTGGTGAAATGATGTTTTTCAACTCTCCTACTGCACACGCAAATGAAATTAATGTTGGCGGTACGCTAATGTTTTCAAACGTTCCACTCATAGAATCTTTACCCCCTATAGCTGCAGTTTCAAACTCCAATTGAGCTTCTAGAGCTCCAAGTAATGCTTGTAAGGGCTTACCCCATTTCTCTGCATCTGTACCCAGTCTCTCAAAATATTCTTGAAAACTGAGTCTCGCATTTTTGTGGTTTCCACCACTGGCTACCAAATTAGCGAGTGATTCTACTACAGCGTAGGCACCCATTAGAAATGGATTTTGATTGGCTATAGTTGTAGAAAAACCCCAACTCGATATTGCCACTGTATCGGTAGATTTATTGAGCACAGGAATGGTATTCACACTTGCTAAAGCAGGAGTTTTCAGATGTTTCCCGCCTAGTGGCATAAGCACTGTAGTGCGTCCTACATGCGAATCAAAGTTTTCTATCAACCCTTTTTGCGAAGCTACATTTAGCTGCGAAAGTTCTTTCTTGAATTGTTCAGTAGTAAATGGGTTAAATGACTGAACCTTAGTATTTTGATTGCTCACTACTTTAGTCGTCATACTCTTTTTTGTGCCTGCAGTGTCTAAGAATATGCGATCCAAGTCTACTATCATCTCTCCTCTCCAGAAGATTTGCATTCTACCGCTATCTGTCACTTCTGCCACCTCTACGGCAAGCAGATTCTCTTGAGATGCGTGTGCAATAAACTTCGCTACGTCTTTGGCTTCTACCACTACGGCCATTCGCTCTTGCGACTCAGATATGGCAAGCTCTGTTCCGTTTAGTCCAGCATATTTTGTAGGTAGCTTGTCTAGGTTTATATTCAGACTATCTGCTATTTCACCTATGGCTACTGAAACTCCCCCAGCACCAAAGTCATTGCATTTTTTTATAAGTTTAGTTACCTCTGGCTTGCGAAAAAGACGTTGTATTTTTCGTTCTTCTACGGCATCTCCTTTTTGCACTTCTGCACTTAGCGTATTGATAGATGTTTGATCTTGCACCTTACTAGAACCCGACGCTCCACCTACTCCATCTCGGCCCGTTTTACCTCCTACCATGATCACTCGATCATCTGTAACTGGAGCTTCTCTACGCACCCAGTCCTTAGCTACAGCACCTGCTACGTAACCTACTTCCATTCGTTTGGCTTTGTATCCAGGATCATAAAGTTCTGCTACGTGCGAAGTAGCCAACCCTATTTGGTTACCATAAGATGAGTATCCTTTGGCAGCTGTTTTTGTTATTTTCTTCTGAGGAAGTTTACCTTCTAGCGTATCTGCAATAGGCTCACGTGGATCCGCAGAACCCGTAATACGCATGGCTTGATACACGAATGCTCTACCACTCAAAGGGTCTCTGATAGCACCACCTACGCAGGTAGATGCTCCGCCAAAAGGCTCTATTTCTGTAGGGTGATTGTGTGTTTCATTCTTAAAGAGTAAGTACCAGGCTTGTTTTTCACCTTCTACGTCTACCTCTATTTCTATGGTACAGGCATTTATTTCATCTGTAATTACTAGGTCGTCTAACTTACCGTTTGCACGCAAATATTTAGCAGCTATCGTACCTATATCCATTAGCGAGATAGGCTTGTGCTCTCTGCCCAACTCTTTACGCAGAGCCAAGTATCTGTTGAATATTTCTTCAATCTTATTGGCTAAGTCACCCTCGAAAGTGATGTCTTTTAGCTCTGTAAAGAAAGTAGTGTGTCTACAGTGGTCGCTCCAATAAGTATCGAGTACTTTAAGCTCCGTTTCTGTCGGGTTTCTATTTTCCGTTTTAAAATAGTCTTGTGTGAACTTAAGATCTGCCAAGTCAAAAGAGAAGCTCCATTCCTTGTGTAATGCAGCTAGTCCACTTTCATCTAAATCGAGAAATCCGTCGATAGTAGGCACATTCTCCGGTTGTGGAATGCTTGGCTTTATCAATATATCCAAGTTTTTTTCGCGAGAATCTACGGAGTTAATTAGGTAATTTTTAAGCTCTGCAAGCTTATCATCATTCACCTTATCAAACACAAATAGCTTACCTGTACGAATCATTGGCTTGTTACCCGTCACCAATTGAATGGCTTGTTCAGCAGAATCGGCACGCTGATCATATTGTCCAGGCAAATACTCTGTAGCAAAGCTAGAAATTGATAAATCTGCAGGATTTTGGGAATGTGAAATATCTGCTACAGAATCTAGCAATACATTCAGCAATTTGTCCCAAGAAGTTTCTTCGGCATCAAATACATCGTACACCACATATTGTTTGAGGTTGGTAAGTGGCGTAAACTCCTGAAGCTCAGCAAGTATTTTTTGCGAAGCTACATCAAACTCAGACTTCTTTTCTACGAAAATTCTTTGATTCATGCTTGTGTTATAATATGAGTAGCAAATGTAAACGCTACGAGTAAGTGGCAGAGCTGAAAGGGCTGATTGTTGAGAAAAGGTTTAAACAGAAATGTTAAATACCAAGCCTACACTATTTAGACTTGAAACAGCCTACATTTTCACATTACATTTGACAGCATGGGTCCGAATCCAGAAAACCATTACATAAATAAAAGTAACTGGCTGCGTGCCGCCATACTTGGGGCAAATGATGGCATACTCTCTACAGCAAGTATTATCATAGGTGTAGCTGCTGCGAGTAATCAAAGAGATCCAATTATTATAGCAGGATTAGCAGGCTTAGTTGCTGGTGCGTTTTCAATGGCTGCGGGCGAATACGTTTCCGTAAGCTCACAAAGCGACCTAGAAGCGGCAGACTTACAAAGAGAAAAACAAGAATTGATCGACTTTCCTCAAGAGGAAGAAAGTGAACTTGCCAAAATTTATGTAGACAGAGGTTTGACGCAAAATTTGGCAAATCAAGTAGCAAGACAGCTTACAGAACACAACGCTTTAGAAGCTCACGCTAGAGACGAGTTAGGAATCAATGAGATTACTCAAGCAAATCCTTTCCAAGCGGCATTTGCCAGCGGAGCAGCATTTGTATTTGGAGGTTCACTACCATTACTCGTAGCCTTCACTATTCCTATTCAAAATATGATCAGTCTGCAATATGTTTTTGCAATTGCATTCTTAGGATTACTTGGAGCCATAGCGGCAAAAGCCGGAGGCTCCTCCATACTACGAGCAGTTATCCGCATCACTTTTTGGGGAACCGTGGCAATGGGTCTCACTGGACTCATTGGTTATCTCTTCGGAGTCAACGTGGCGTAATTTATTATCATAAATAACCATCTTTGCACACTGAATTTGTTGGATTCAATATCACGGCCTTCGGAACTCAAAAAACTGAGTAAGGACCAATTACCGCAACTCTGTGGAGAGATACGTACTTTTTTTGTTGAAAAAATTTTGAAAAATGGCGGACACTTTAGTGCCAATCTTGGTGTAGTAGAACTCACTGTAGCCTTGCATTATGTATACGACTTTAATACAGATAAAAGTTCGTGGGGACACGAACAAGGACCACACGAACAAAGACAACATCTAGCAATTCAAACAGACAAACTCGTATGGGATGTAGGGCATCAAGCCTATATTCATAAACTACTAACCGGGCGTAAGGCTGAGTTTGATACCATCCGAAAAATAAATGGGCTAAGCGGTTTCCCTAAGATGGACGAGAGCAATTACGACCACTTCGGCACGGGGCATTCGTCTACTTCTATATCTGCCATAATGGGCATGGCAGAAGGAGCTTTACTAAATAAGAAAGACAATAAACACATCGCTGTAATAGGAGATGGTTCACTTACCGGCGGAATGGCTTTCGAAGCACTCAATAACCTAGGGGTAAGCAAGGCAAATGTACTCGTTATAGTAAACGATAATCAAATGGGTATTGATCCAAATCTTGGTGCCATCAATACACACTTAGGAGAAATAGACGGTATAAAACCAAACCTTTTTGAGAATTTAGGATTGCCGTACAATGGTCCTATTGATGGTCATAATATATTTGAATTGGTTGATATTTTTGAGAAACAAAGACTTGAGAATGGACCACAAATACTCCATATAAAAACACTAAAAGGAAAAGGATACGAACCTGCGGAAGAAGCACAGACTGATTGGCACAGTGTAAGTTATGTAAAAATAGATCCACTTAAGCCCGAGACTAAGGAGCCAAAACCGCTCAAGTTTCAAGAGGTATTTGGACATACATTATTAGCACTTGCAAGAAAAGATGAACGAGTTGTAGGTATCACTCCTGCTATGCCAAGCGGCAGCTCTATGAAGATAATGATGGAGGCGATGCCACACCGGGTTTTTGACGTAGGAATAGCGGAACAACATGCGGTGACCTTTGCTGCCGGACTAGCCTTGGAGGGCAAGCGGCCATTTTGTAATATCTACTCTACCTTTGCTCAGCGTGCGTATGACCAAATAATACACGACGTAGCACTACAAAACATTCCGGTAATATTCTGTGTTGACAGAGCAGGGCTTGTGGGAGCAGACGGCCCTACACATCACGGCACATTTGATTTAGCTTTTCTCAATGCAATACCAAACCTTATTATTCTAAGCCCAATGGATGAGCACGAGCTCAGGAATATGATGTACTGGGCATTAGACCATACCGATGGGCCAGTAGTAATACGCTATCCAAGAGGAAGAGGAAGTAAGATAGACTACAAAAACAAATTAGAAAAACTTGTGGTGCCGAGCAGTAGAATGCTTACTATCGGTCAAAATATTGCTGTGCTTTCTATTGGCCAAATAGGCATTGAAGTACAGAAGGCAATAGCAAATAACAACCTGGAATCTAAAGTATCGCATATAGATGCTCGCTGCATGAAACCGTTGGACTTAAAAGCATTGGGTGAAACCTTTCGAAGATTTGAAAAGATAATTACTGTGGAAGAATCCTGTTTGATTGGCGGTTTTGGACAGCAGATTAAAGCACTTGCACTCAATTCTCAATACAAAGGAACTATTACCTCACTTGGCCTTCCAGATGTGTTCGTGGAACACGGAACTGTAGATGAGCTCAGAGCTAAATACGATTTAGATGTCGAGGGAATTGGGAAGGTTATTTCTCAATTACTGCTACCACTCTAAAGCCTACAGTAGATTTTGGTTCAGTAGCAGGCTGCTCGCTTTCTACACGCACATCATAGCCTGTATCGTTCCAAGATCCACCCATGGCTATAGGACCATCAGAAACTAGCTCGGCTACATTGCCTGACATATTGTATACGCCGAACTTATTGGGCCAGTAAGATTTGGCGGGAGCAATTATTGTATTTTCGTCACCTTTGGCTCCAGTTGCTACAACAACTAACTCATTCGTCCTGCGGTCAGTATGGATATATTCTGTACCTACCGCTTTATGATTACTTAAAAAACCACCATTTCTATTTCTCAAATACGGTCCATTCCAAGGATAAACAGACGTAGACTTGTCACGTGCAGCTCGTATCCACTGCTTCTTGGTCGGAATGCAAAATGTAACTTTTACATCTTGATCTCTTAAGGCAAATATCTCTGTCAGCCAATTGGCGTAAGCAGTAGCTTGTTTTAAGGTCATTCCAACTGCAGGGTATTCTTCATATGCTGGGTGCTGGTAGTAATAGTCTACATAAGGCTCGTTGTAACTTAACTTTTGTCTCCATACAGTTGTATCTAAAAGGTTAGCATTATATTCTTCCAGCCTACCCTCTTGCTTGAGATACATCAAGAACTCTTTCCAGTTCACATTGGTAATTTCAGTACTTGAAATGAAAAATTCAGAACAAGAGTCTATTTCCGCTGTTTTACCATTCATTTGACCATTGTACAAATCACAATTGAGGTACACCTTCCCTGCCGGCACCTTAACATAGTGTTTCGTCAGATACTTAGAATGTTGTGGCTTTTTGTTTTTGCCAAAAGCAAATATTAGAGGTAAGAGCAGTAAAAAGTATCCCAGTTTTTTCATATTGTAATAACGAAGGCAGGAAATGTTTATTGTAGGAACACGCCTTGTGACCTATTCCTGCAATACCTAAATTACCCTATCCTGCTTATTGTAAGTACTACCTTCGAGGGCAGTACCTACAGAAGAAAACAACTACCTTCGCACCAATGCAATTCCAAAACAGAACCATAAACCTACAACGCTACCCAAAGTCTACCAACCGCTCTTTGCGTCCATGGAGTGCTGCAGATGAACTATTGCTAGCACAAGCCCAAAATTTTGGTTTTGAAAAGAAGAAAATAGTATTAGCTCATGATAGTTTTGGTGCATTAGCTACTGTCTTACATTCTTATACTCCTCATTCTATTATCAATAATCAATCGCAACTAAAGGCGACTAAAATAAACTTGGAATCTGCCGGGATAGAGACCAAGGAGTATGACTACAGCAGTCCTCTAAAACTAAAAATGGATAGCGTAGACATGGCTTTACTAAAGGTGCCGAAATCTGCAGACCTATTTAAACTATATATACAGCAGCTGCATGCCAAAAGCCACGATGAAACAGTAATCTTATGTGGATTTATGACACGTAACTTCACCCCACAATGGAAAGAAATAGCAGAACACTACTTTGCAGATGTTTCTCAAAGCTTGGGGGTAAAAAAAGCCCGTGTACTTATTCTAAAAGAACCAAAAAAAGAGGTTGAAATGGCCCCTTTGTTTCACCCAGTGAAAAATGATTTAGATCTTAGCCTAAAACAATATGCAGGGGTATTCTCCTCTTCTAAAGTAGATCCTGCTACGCAAATTCTATTGGATCAATTACCACAGATCAAGGATACAGAAACTGTTTTGGACCTCGCATGCGGAAATGGCGTAATTGCAGCTTTTGTGCGAAAAAACACACCAAATTGCCCAATTTATGTAGTAGACGACAGTTTTTTAGCCATAAGTTCTGCAAAATTGAATTTATCTAAAGACAACGTAAGCTACCACTGGAGCAATAGTGTGAAGGCTGTGAAAGACCAAAAATTTGATTTCATCTTATGTAATCCCCCTTTTCATTTTGAGTATGAAAACACCATTGACATAGCACTGAATCTGTTCAAAGAGGCAAAAGAAGCAATGCAACAAAACGGACAATTCTATATAGTAGCTAATACGCATTTGAACTACCGTTCTCACCTTATCAAGATGTTTAGCCACGTGAGTCAAGTGACACTGAGCGGCAAATATGAAGTGATTAAGTGTCAACTAAACTAACTCTTACTCCCTTCTTTCTAGCTCAAATATTTCTATTATCTCTGGGAAACTATGTTTGCCTTTTAGCTCAAAATCTCTCCCAAACTGCTCCAGTAATTGCTCTTTTGGCCCACCGTCTACCATCATAAAAATGATCTTATTTATGGTACTATCGATACTCGCATTTGCAAATCTGTTAATAGCATAGAGGTTCTCGTGCCTAAAGTTTTCAATCACATCATTGTATGCATACGCTGCATCATAGCTCTTAAATTTATCACGGTCAAAGTAATACCCGTATCCCAAAATTCTATAGTTCGGATATAGGACCACGCGAGTCTCTGACGTTCTGATTTCTTGCACTTTAGCTACGGCCTCCCGAGTATGTCTACCATTGTCTATATTCCGACGGCTAGCTATACCCATGCCCACTATTAGTAGAGTTGGCACAATCCATTTTACGATTGGTAGGCCTACCAATGAAGTAGCCACAATAGAGAGTAACATGCAAAAACCCACAAATGCATGCATGAGGTATCTATCATGAAACATTGGCAACCAATATGAAAGCACAAACATCCCAAAGAAGGGCACTAAAAACCAAGCCATAATCACCACATAGTTTTTGGTGATTTTAATTCGATTCTTAATGTGTAATACCAACGAAGCGGCAAATACAAAATAGGTAAACAGCATCACAAACCGTGCATTCACAAACTTAAGAAGCATATACTCTATAGTAGCCCAACCTTGCGGTGATTGCAACCATGTACCCGATTCTTGAGTAGTAGTAAACTGTGTAACCACAATAGGGATATACGGTAAAAAGAAAAGAAAAACTCCTGCTGTACTGAGTCCATAACGCATCAAATGCTTCGAATCTTTAATACTAAAAACTATAGCAAGTAGTACCTGAACACCTACTATCATAATCCCAAAATAATGGGCGTATAGCAAGAGTGCGTTTACCAAGGTATAAATCACCAATAGTACCTTACTCTTATCCTTATTGAGCCATCGCAAATACAGATAAAAACTGATAACAGTGAGCATCCCAAATAGGGCGTATACTCTAGCTTCATGAGCAAAGTACGTAGCATAATTTGATACGGTAAATACAGATGCTGCAACAACACCAGTAGATCTGGAGAAAAATGCACTTCCTATTTTATATACGTAAGAAGCAGTGACTCCCACAAATAGTAATGACGGAACACGGACTGCAATTTCTGAAACACCAAAAATCTTAATCCAATAATGGAGAAAAAGCTCATACAATGGCGGATTATTACCCGGTTTTAGATGCCTGAGGATGTCGGCAATATCCATCTGAGCAAAGTATACACTGAAGGGCTCGTCACCCGCAAGGCTGTTTACCCCAATAGATATATAACGGAGTACAACATTGACCGCAAAAAACAATAAAGGAATGAAAATCTCGTTCTCTCTACCCCTCATAAATTGTTTTATAAGTCTTTGGCTTGAGCTACTAGCTCTGCAAGGTCTAGCACTTCTACTTCACCTTCTTTATTGGCATGTTTTATGCCGTCTCCCATCATGGTAGTGCAAAACGGGCAGTTGGCAGAGATAATACTCGCACCTGTTTCTATGGCCTCCTCTGTACGCTCTATATTGATTTCCTTGTTGCCTTTCTCTGCATCCTTGAACATTTGGGCACCACCTGCACCACAGCATAGTCCACTTTTCCCACAACGCTTCATCTCTACTAGTTCTGCATCCATGGCTTCTAGTATTCTACGTGGAGCATCATACACACCATTTGCTCTACCTAGATAGCAGCTATCATGGTACGTTATCTTTTTGCCTTTGAACGGATCTGCACCAAACGTCAGTTTCCCTTCATCTATCAATTCTTGCAGCAGTTGCGTGTGGTGTATCACCTCATACTTACCTCCAAGACTTGGATATTCATTTTTAATAGTGTTAAAACAATGCGGACAGGTAGTCACTATTTTGGTGATTTCATACGCATTCAGCGTAGCAATATTTGCCATAGCTTGCATCTGAAAGAGAAACTCATTCCCTGCTCTCTTTGCGGGATCACCTGTACAGCTTTCTTCTTTACCCAGTATAGCGTACTTTACACCTACACTATCTAGTATCTTGACAAAAGCCTTGGTAATTTTCTGAGCACGCTCATCAAAACTACCCGCACATCCTACCCAAAACAGGACATCTGCTTTCTCTCCTTTGGCTACTAGTTCTGCTACTGTTGGTACGTGTATCTGTTTGCTCATTTCTAATCGCAATTTATCTTTTTCTTTTATTAATTAGTGATGACCACGACCTCTTCTGCCCGTATACTCATCCCCTTTTGACCCTGGTTTCTTTATTTTATAGGTAAGAGTCCCCATTACAAAACGTTGTACAGCATTGCTTTGATTCTGCGTAAAACTGTTGTTACTCCACCATCTCCATAGGTTTTGGTTTTTATCTAATATATCAAATGCACGAACTCCTAAACTCCATCGCTGATCTTTGTCTATGAAATATGAAAGCTCCGAATTTAGAATGGGAATAGTTTGAGCTCCTACAGCATTGTTAGCACCATATACCTCCATGCTCAAGGACGTTGCCCACTCTATTCTCTCTATCGGTGTGAATACAAATTCTACATCTACATCATGATAAAAGAAGGCATTGTTGCTTATCTCTCCTACCCTTCCTGTTTGATAATTTAGCCTATAGTCTAGATCAAGACTCCACATGTCAAACTCATTGAATTGTAAATTTGGGCCTATAGCTACGGTGTGATTTCTACTCCGCAATTCTTTACTATTTTGTAGAAAATAGGATTGCCCAAAGTTATAGTTGATATCTGTTCCGAAGGTAGCCTTGATAGCTTTTATAGGCCAGGTAAACCCTGCTGAAGTATTGGAGTAGATTCTATTTTTGAAATTGATAACCTCTGATACCGAAACATTCTCACGCGAAACAGTATTGGCATTGATTACAGGACGATAACTAAACGAGTTCCAGCCATTTATAAAAACTGACTTGCCAAGACCAAACATTCTCTGGTACCTCCAACCGTTGTTATACGTCATAAAGTTTTGTATTTGGATGTTTCCAATGTTCGTTCTAAATGGATTAGCACTGTCTATAACTGGGAGTATTTGGTCTATGCCCGGTCTGTTCAGATTTGCCCGTATATTAAAGTGGAAATTATACTTGTGCGGCTTATTGCTCCGTAAAAACATATACGGGATAAAGAAGACTTGATTGAAATCGTATTGATATTCTCTATCTGTAGTAAACCGTCTATCCTCTATACTTTGGTTTAGTTCTGGTACTATGTATAGGGTGGTGAATGAATCTACCTTATAGCTCAGGTGGACATAGTATTCCAAGTTTTGAGCAGTAACACTCCCTTTTGGGCTATTGCTCAGCAGTCTTCCTTGTCCACTTGGCAACCATTCAAAATCATGTTTGTATTCACTTACCATCCAATTGATACCTGGCCGTATCATCCACTTTTTAGAAAGCTGAATCTGATAAGCTGCTGTGGTAGCTATTGTGTTTTCTTTTGTCGTAAGGTTCTGAACCAAATTTGGGTCTTCGCTTGTCGGAAAGGGAAGCAGACTATTGGCTCTATTAAAATAGTTCTGGCGACTATTGCCTACTTGAGAAGCACCATAGTATACAGAGCCCATAAACCTATAGTCCTTCTTTTTCTTCGCTTTGCGGGTCCAGTGTAGTTTGGTTATGAACTTTTGGTTACCATTCTCACGCTGATTTAGCGTGGCACCGCTATTTATTACCGTATCTGGATTATAAAAATTAGTAGTGAGCATTCTACTTACATTCACTCCGAGTTCTTTATTAAACTGAGTTCGCCACACTATTCTATTGAGGGTATCCGGCTCATATTCCATCTTGGCATTTACCTGATGGTTGTTTTTATCTCCACCACTCGTCGATAGCTCATCTGAAAAGAGTGTATTATCAGTAAGATATACCTCCTTGTTTTTATCCCCTTCTCGAACGTTATGTTCAGCAGTCACTACATATGCTACATCCGTTTTCATACCTTTTAACGGCTCTATATGCACATTGGCTCCTATTCCCTCATGGGCACTCACACCGCCGTTCCAATTCCAACTACTACTGCTACCATTGAAAGGGTTAATCTCAAAGCTATTGAGTGTAGCAAGCTCTTTCCAACCGTAGATATTTTCATTGACATTATTGAGTCCTCCGATAATGGAAATTTGTGTAGCATCTTTGAAAAAATTGATATTCCCCTTGGCATCATAATAGTCTCTAGTGCCGTAACCTGCTCTTATAGTACCAAAATAGCCCTGAGCTTTATCCTCTTTTAGTACTAAATTTATAACCTTCTCTCGCTCATTTCCCTCTTCACCTGTAAATTCATCATCATCTGTTTTTTTGTCTATTACTTCTACTTTATCTACTAGAGATGCGTCCAGATTTTTAGTTGCAGCTTCTACATTCCCACCAAAGAACTCCTTACCATTGATAAGTACCCGTGTTATTTCTTGCCCCTCTGCAGATACCTTTCCGTCCTTGTCTACTTGTATGCCAGGCATCTTTCTGATAAGATCTTCTACATTGGCATTGCTCTGTGTTTTAAAACTACTACTATTATAGATAACCGTATCTCCATTCATCAAAACAGGAATGCCTTTGGCACGTACCATGACCTCTTTCATACTAATGGTAGATGACGTGAGCACTATTTCTTTGTTTTTAATGTCACTACTTACGGCTATAGACTCAAATAATACGTCATAACCAATACAAGCTACCACTAAAAAGTATTCACCCTTCTCAATCTTCTTCATGGTAAATGTGCCGTCTTCTCTGGCTATAGCAAACTGTAGTGTTGTAGTGTCAGCCTTAGTACTTAATGAGACACTTGCATACGGAATGACTTTGGCATTGATGTCTTGCAATTGTACACTTACGGTGTAGTCTTGTGCATTTACAGAAAAAGCAAAAAAGCAAAAAGCTGCCGCTGTTGGGATTAATTTAAACATTTAACTATTCGTTGTCTTCAAAGATGTAAACGTTAGAATCCTAATTATATTTCTTTCGTCCAATTGGCTCTATCAGAAGGCGAAAACTGCCATGGAGCTTGATTGTTTTCAATATTGCTATTCATCATAGCCCATTCTGTAGGCATAGCAGACTTTTCTAACGTCTGATACTGTCGCATCTGATAGATGATTTCCAACGGATTGATATTGATAGGACATGCCTCTACACAGGCATTGCAAGTGGTGCACGCCAATAATTCTTCTTGCGATATAAAATCATGCAGCGACTTCCCATCGTGGTGGTCTGCTCCATGCACTTCTTTTGCCTTACCGAGTTCCTCTGCTCTATCTCGCGTATCCATCATTATCTTACGTGGACTCAATTTCTTGCCTGTTATACTTGCTGGACATGAGCTGGTACATCTACCACATTCTGTACATGCGTAAGCACCCATTATACTTGTCCATCCCAAATCTGTAACATCATTCGCACCAAATTTTTCTGGTGGTGGCATATCAGGATCTGCTTTGCTAGGGTCTAGCATTAAGTTCACTTCATTGGTAATTTCTGGCATATTGGCAAATTCTCCTGCAGGTTGTAATCTACTATACCACGTATTTGGGAAAGCCAAGAGGATATGCAAATGCTTGCTATACGGTACGTAATTCAAGAAAAAGAGAATTCCCAAGATGTGAAACCACCAAAATACACGCTCAAAAACTACGAGGGCTGGAATTTCAAAACTGGTAAAAAGTCCAGTGAGATATTGCGACACAGGAAAACTGCCTGCTGCTATGTAGTGATCTGCACCCTTTGCTTGCAATACCTGATCTACCGCATTCATTTTGAGTAGAGCTACCATGAGTACCATTTCGATAACAAGTATATAGGTAGCATCTGCGGTAGCCCATCCTTTCATCTCTGGTGAATGGAAACGCGGTATCTTAGCAATAAATCTTCTTCCTAAAAAAACCACACAAGCTATAAATACCAACGCTGCTAGTATCTCAAAAAAGCCAATAGCGGCATCGTACACAGGACCTAAAAAGGATAATGCTCTGTGCGTACCAAAGATACCGTCTATGATAATCTCAAGCACTTCTATATTGATGAGTACAAAGCCTACATATATAATGATGTGCATAATGCCTGCTATAGGTCTCACTACCATCTTACTCTGGCCTAATGCTACTCTAGCCATTGTCTTCCATCGCTCGGGCTTATTATCATTTACCTTTTCTGCTTTACCTAAGAATATGTTTCTACGTATTTTCTTAATCTTCTGCACAAAGAAATAGACGGCTACACCGAGTACGATGATGAATAAAAGTTGCTCTAAGTACTGCATATTTGTTGGTTCAAAAATAGTGCAATTGGATGCTTAGAATTGTTTTAGATATGTACAATGAAGAAATAGCTTTCATATTAAGGGAATCTGTTTATTTTTGCAGCCGCTTTAGCAGTAAAGAAAGGAGGTGCGGTAGCTCAGTTGGTAGAGCAAAGGACTGAAAATCCTTGTGTCGGCGGTTCGATCCCGCCCCACACCACTTTAAAAAAGGAGAACTTATCGTTCTCCTTTTTTTTTATGCATTTACTCTTCTCATAAGAATAAATGCACCTGAATAACTAGTGGGAATATATTGAGCCACGCATTCATCCGACCTACATTACCGCTATCACGCTGATTTCCACATTCACCTCTTTGGGCAATTTTTTTACAGCTACCGCCTCTCGTGCAGGTGGATTTACCTGAAAATACTCAGAATACACCTGGTTTATCGCTGCATAATGATCCATACTACTCATAAAAATGGAGCATTTAACTACATTATCAAGTGACATTTTTGCCTCCTCAAGTACAGCAATCACATTTTTCATTATTTGATGTGTCTCCGCAGCAATACTTTCCGTGACAAGATTGTCAGTTGCAGGATCTAAGGCTATTTGCCCACTACAGTACAATGTATCTCCCGCCAGTATTGCTTGACTGTACGGCCCAATAGCTGCGGGTGCGTTTGACGTATTTATTATTATTTTACCCATTATTTATTTTAGTACGTATTCGTTTTACTATTCCATTTTGGCTTCTACCTTTGCTTGTGTATGAATATAGCAGCTAAAGGGCAGCCAAATCAATTGGATGAATTACGAGCATTAATCTCTTCTAGTCACCCAATCATTCCGCTCAAAGGTACAGAATTAGGCAATTACGATATCATTTTCGATCTTGATTTTGACGACACCCCTGAACAAATAGGACAATACATTCATCTTGAGAATAAACTAATTGTACTCGGTACGGTAAAAATACAATTAGAAGAACTGTATGCAGAACTTGGAACGCTACCCAAAACCACCATAATTGGAATGAATGCTCTGCCTACCTTTATCAATAGACCTCTGCTAGAGTGCTGTGCTACCAATAAAAATGATGAAGCAATAACGGCAGAAAAGTTAAAAGACCTCGACTTAGAAACCAGATTTGTAAAAAGCCGTGTAGGACTTGTTACGCCACGTATTATTTGTATGATAATAAATGAAGCCTACTTCACCGTACAAGAAGGCACTGCCACTCGAGAGGATATAGATTTAGGAATGCGACTAGGTACTGCTTACCCAAAAGGCCCATTTGCCTGGAGTCAAGAAATAGGATTGGACCATGTGTATGAAACTCTAGAAGCCATGTACGAAGACACCAAAGACGAGAGGTACAAGATATGTCCAATGCTAAAAACAGAATACTTACAGGGATTTATTGAGTAGACCTAACACCGTCTGACGACTATTGATGTGTTATGGAGAAATCCACCCTTCGGTTCTCCTTTTGCCCTTTCTCTGTAGCATTAGAAGCTATCGGGTAATCCGGTCCAAAACCTTCTATTTCAATCCTATCGGTGTCTATGCCGTTATTGGTTAGAAATCGCTTGACTGCTGCTGCCCTACGCTCACTTAAAACCACGTTGTGTGTATACCCACCTACACTACTTGTGTGTCCAGATATCTTCACGTCTACCTTCTTATTTTTTTGCAGAAAGATCAATAGTTCATACAGCGTACTAAACGACGCTGCTAGTAGCTTAGAGGCGTCATTATCAAAATGAATATTATCTAAAATAACAGTATCTCCTACTTGTAAATTCTCAAAACCTGTGCGTTTTGTTAGTTCTACTTGTCTTACCCAATCAGACGTAACGTTTTTCTCACGAGCATCCGCAAAATTGCATGCACAGTCTTCTTCTTTGTCGATAGGCACTAGACTCACATCTTCCATATAGTAGTAACACTCTGGGCTTTGTCCAGGCACTTCTATTAACATTAGTCCCTTATGATTCTGAAAACTACCCAATGTGAGGTATCGCTCACCACCTTTGGCCGTGTACGTACATTGTACCTTCATCCATTGCGTTTTATAGTTCAAAATCTGCGTATTCAGGTTCTTACTTGGCTTTACAGACAATAGCTCGTCCGTATCTATAAACACCTTCTCTTTGGTCAACAAAAAACCAAATGCGTTGGTAGCATATCTGCTACCCGGAGATAGTTTTAGGTGTGCACTAAAACAGTACACACTGTCTTTTTTAAGCGGTTGTCTCAGTCTATTTTGAACGTATTCTACATCTTTTCTGAGACTAAAAACACGTATTCCAACATAACCATTGCCACTAATAGCTCCAACCTTAGACAAATAGAAATCAGGCGAAATAGATGCTGCTGACCAATCTGTTAATTGGTTTTCGAAGGTCATAATGGAGAAATACGCGTTGGGATGATTCTCAAATTCTGGGTTGCTCACATGATTATACTCTGACTTGGTGCTAAAACTAACTGGCAGAAGTAGGGTGCTGTCTCCTATTTCTCTCTAATCGCAAGTAGTTGGAGTCTCTAAGAATTGCGGATGGATCTTCTATACTTGATTTCCAAATGGATGTAAAATCAGCCGTACCGCTATAGGTTTTTTGGTACTCCGCTATGGTATACGAACCAAAGTCTTTGTAAATATGCAAAACATCATTGTCTACAACGAGTATGGTTGATTGTAACCCAAGCTGCTGTATTAGCCGTCATCGGCTAAACTGTCTCATAAGTAGGGTGTCTCCGGTTTTAGGGTCGAAGAATACCTGCAAACCATCTTTTTTAGTATTCTTCCTGCGTCTATTGTACCTGAAATTAGTCTCGACCAATACATTCCCATTGGAATCCAAAGATTGCCATTTGCCATTGGGCAAATAGTCTTTTTCCCAATTTCCTGTAGATCGCGATTTATAGGCTATCTCGATAGTCTCCCCAACGTTTTTATTATACAATCTGTCATAGTAGATGGTATCCTGAGCAAGCAGAGCACCACTATACAGTAATAGAAACAGAGTAACTAATCGCATTGGTCTTCTTAGAAACGAAAACTGCTCCTGACTTATTGGAACCTGTTAAGACAAATTTAGAACTGCTGACCAATAAAAAAGTGAAACTGACCACCTGGCTGACCAGGCAACGGATCCAACGGCCATGCATAATCAACTCCTAGTAGACCAAACATAGGTAAGAATAGTCGTACACCAACACCACCTGCTCTTCTCACGTCGAACGGATTAAACTGCTCAAAATTTTGGTATGCATTACCTGCTTCCACGAACGTTTGAGCATATATGGTAGACGACTGTCCCACGGTAAGCGGATATCTTACTTCTAACGAATACTTTGTGAATATGGGTAGGCCTTGTTGCCCTTGAGCAGGATCACTCACTCTGCCCTCATCATAGCCACGTTGTGAGATGATATCTGTACCGTACAACACGAAGTTGGAAAGACCACTACCGCCTACTCTAAACAGCTCGAAAGGCGATTGTCCAACATCTTGATTCCACGCACTAACTGCCCCAAATCTATATGCTGGAGCGATAACCAGCTTTCTCTTGCCTTCTCCTATACCTAAAAACCACTGCCCACTAAATTTAGTTTTCACAAGCTCAATCCATTCGAAACGATCTTGTGGAGACAAGGTTCTATCTGTGAAATCTTTCTTATTGCTTAACAAAGAAAACGGTGGCGTCAGCTGAATACTAGCACTAAATGTACTCCCTTCTGTAGGGTATATTGGATGATTGGTGCTATTACGAGCAAGGGTATTTGTGAAACTAAGGTTATTGGCAACACCATTGGTAAAACCAAGTTCTGCTGCACCAAAATTTGCCCAGTCATTTAATCCGTATCTCTGGTAAGTTACCGAAGATTGAAAAGAAAAATAATCATCTGGAAACTTCAATTGTTTGCCAAACCCAATAGTAGCACCAGATGTAGTAAACTTTGGTCTATTTTTTTCGAAAGAGAAGGTAGACTGTACGTTATGAAATAAACTCACGGACAAGGAATTTGGTTTCTTACCTCCGAGCCAAGGCTCCGTGAAAGAAAAATTATACCCTTGAAACTGAGGGCCATTACTTTGAGCACGAAGCGAAAGTTTCTGTCCGTCACCCGCAGGTATTGGATCCCATCCTCCTTTTTGAAAAATCTTTCGCGAGCTGAAATTATTGAGCGTAAGACCTAGGGTACCTACAAACCCTCCAAAACCACCCCACCCGCCGGATGCTTCAATCTGATCACTCGGTTTTTCGGTAACTTTATACTCAATGTCCACCGTACCGTTTTGCGGATTTGGTTGTGGATTTACATCCAGACCTTCTGGATCAAAGAAGCCCAGTTGGGCTAATTCTCTGAGGCTACGTTGAATATCACTACGGCTAAACTTATCGCCAGGACGAGTACGAATCACTCGCATTGCTACAAAATCACTTGTTTTGTCATTACCAACAATAGTGACTCTGTTTACCGTAGCCTGCTTACCCTCATATATCCGCATCTCGAGGTCTATACTATCACCTTCTACAAGCACCTCTACCGGATTGACATTAAAGAACAGATATCCATCATCCAAATAAAGGCTTGAGATATCGAATCCATTTTCACTCATAAAGAGTTTACTCTCCAAACGTGACTGGTCATATACCTCACCTCTTTTGATGCCTAGCAGCGTATCTAGTAATGAAGTACGGTACTTCGTATTTCCCGTCCACGTAATGTTACGGAAATAGTACTTCCGTCCTTCGTTTATCCCAATTCTTACTTCTACTCTGTCTTCAGTTATGGGTACAATAGAATCATAGAGCATAGATGCATCTCTGTAACCCAATGTACTATACTTCTGAAGTATGAGCGGTTTGCTCTCGTCATAGTCATCCTTCACAAACTTTGAAGAGGCAAAAATGTTAACTTTTTTGTACATACGTTTCGGCTTCAGCAGCTTACGTAGTTTCTTATCCTCTATACTACTGTTGCCTTCAAAAACGATGTCTTGCAACTTGACTTTATTTCCTCGATTAATGTCGATGCGGAGTATCTGATAGTTTGGTTTTTTTTCATCCGCTTCACGAATGAATGTGGTTTTCACAGCGTAGTACCCTTTTTCAAAAAAATACTCCTTTATCTCTCTGCGTGTTGCATTAATCAGATCTTCTGTAATCAGTTGATTTTTTTGCAACGTAATCTCATCACGGATATTATTGGTTTCTCCTTTACGCAGCCCTTTGATAGAATACTTACTTAATCGTGGCCTCTCTTTTACTGCAATAGCCAGAAATATTTTGTCCTCTATTATCTTATTAATGCCTATTTCTATATCGCTGAAACGGCCTTGTTTCCACAATTTTTCTATTGCCAGCGATATACCATCTCCGGGTACTGTGACGGTTTGTCCCGCTCGCAGGCCAGATACTAAAATAATAATATTAGTTGGCGTAAAATCATTACCTGAGACCTCTATACCCCCAATTTCATATTTTTTGGGGTTATCATAGTCTATGATAATAGTATTCATATTATCTAATTTTTGAGCATAGCCTGCAAAGCTGCACACAGCCATTAGTACGAAAATTATTTTTCTCATATTGTATTTTTTATGTTGCGAGTTGTTCGCTAGTTTTTCCAAATCTTCTCTCTCGGCTTTGATAATCAATAATTGCCTCATATAGATGTTCTTTTCTATAATCCGGCCACAGAACCGTCGTAAAATAAAGTTCACTATAAGCTATCTCCCAAAGCAGAAAATTGCTTATGCGTAACTCACCACTTGTACGTATCATGAGCTCCGGATGAGGATACTTATGTGTTGTCAATGTTTTATCTATGAGCTCTTCATTTACTTCTTCTAAGGATATTTCTCCATCTACAGCCTTTTGAGCTATGATTTTAGTGGCGTTTACTATGTCCCACTTCGCACTGTAACTCAAGGCGAGTATGAGGGTCATGCCACTATTTGCCTTAGTTGCTTCAATAGCTTCTTCTAGTTCACGTCTACAGTCCTTCGGCAAATTACTCCTATCACCTATGGCATCTAGTTTAATACCATTTTTCATAAGTGTTTTGGTTTCGCTTTTGATCGTCCTTACAAGTAAGGTCATCAGTGCGTTTACCTCTATTTTAGGTCTATTCCAGTTTTCTGTACTGAAGGCATATAGAGTAAGACATTCAATACCCAACTCAGCACAACCTTCTGATACTTCACGTACTGCTTTCACGCCGCTTTCGTGACCAAATATTCTAAATTTCCCCTTTTCCTTGGCCCACCTTCCATTACCATCCATAATTATGGCAATGTGCTTGGGCAGTCTGGATCGGTTTATATTTTCTTTGCTCATTAAGTTAGTTTTTATGATCAGAAGGGGCACTGTATTGGGGTAAATCTGTACGAAATACTGAAGGCAGTTTGAAAGTACCAATCTTTTAAATTTGGATCTCCTCGCACGTCTCCTTCAGAAGCAAGAGCCCTTCCGCTTTCACTCACTTCATAAGATCTGTCTACCAAGGATCTATACGCAACTCCGCCATCGTCAGTATTGGCATATGTAGTACTTACATCGTCCAAATAATCTGTGAATGTCTTTCTCCAACCTGCTTCAAACCCTAGTATGAGATTGGGAGTGACCGCATGCTTTACCCCAACTCCAACAGGAATACTTATCTGCACAAGCCTATAGCGTTGTTTTTCGGTTAGCAAAGGTCGGAGTTCCACCCATTCATTGTTGAACATAGCCTCTGGTTTATGCACAAATAGGGCTATGCCGAGAAGTGCATATACAGATGTTTTGTTGTGTATGGCTCTATTGCTGAAGGATTGGAAATTAAATTCCATCACATTAGAAAATTCATAGATACTATTTCTGAAGCTTAGATTTCTCAATTCGTACTCTTCAAAATTACTATCAGCTCCACTTATTTTAAGATAAGAAAGGGTTGGACGCATTGCCCAATACTCATTGAAGTTATACTTCAAGAATGCTCCTCCCGAAAAATGGGTCTCTTTGGGAACAATGTTATAGGCTAAATCACCATGATAATTTGAACTACCAAGCATTCCACCAACTTCCCAAGATTGGGCAAAGGACAGTTGTGCAAAAAAGCAAAATGTGATATAGAATACTGTGTTTTTCAACGTGCTAATTTCCTACTTTCTCCAACTAATACGCAAAAGTAGCACAGATGTTACCTCTGGTATAAAAATTGGAGGTAAATATGCCTATTTTCTATTAAAAGGAGGGGCAATTAGGTCGATTACCATACAATCTGTATGTCAGTGAGATTCCAAGTAATCCATAAATATCGTTGTTGTTTGGGTCTCCTCGAGTAGACCCTTCTAGCGATGCCGGGATAAATTCTGGTGACCGTACAGATAATGCAGAGGACATCCCTCCATACTGAGCATTCAGTCTTACAGGGTCTACATAGGTGGTGCTTACGTCGTCTATATAGTCTGTAAAGGTGAATCGTACACCATATTCTACTCCAAGCGTCCAGTTGTGGTTTAGCTTAAATTTCAAACCTCCTCCTAGAGGAATGGCTATCTGAGTGAGGGCATATCTTTTTCTATCGTTGAACTCCGTGGTTTCTTGTCCCTCTGTAGCCAACGGTTGTAATTCTATCCATTCACCGTCTCTGTCTTGTAAACTGGTATACGATCCGGGAGCGTTTTGCTCCATATAAGCGGCAATACCCGAACTTCTATCGTATACAAATTGAGCTTCTGGGTTAAATCTAAAAACACTTGCACCTGTAAACAGATAAGGATAAACTCCTGATTTTTGGCGTGCTTCCATCCTCCTTAGATTCACCTCTATTGCTCCTGTGAAGTCCCATAAACTTGACCGAAAACTTAGGTTTCTTCTGTTAGGATCCTCTTGGTCTTCATACCAATCGTCTCGTCCCTCTAGGGCACCATATTGAGCACTGAGTCTAAAAGTAACCACTTCTCCCGGGCTGTACCTTGTAATGATGCCTACACTTGGCTTGAAGCCCTTACCTTCAAAGAAGGATTGCGTAAGATCTCCA
>JAOKFZ010000011.1 GCA_028247315.1 Bacteroidia bacterium
GACCTATCTGCAGGTATACAAACAGACTTAGAAACGATGGACTACGGTGTAGATCCAGAGTGGAACCAAGACAATATTTCTGTTGTAGCAGTTGTTTGGAAAAAAGAAGGTAACAAGTACACCTTTGTGAATTCTTCACACATCCAATAAGTATAAACACAAGACAACACAAAAAAGCCTACCTTGATTTTTCAGGGTAGGCTTTTTTGTGCGATGGTATTCCTGCTTAACCGTAAACTAGGACAGTAGTATTTCCGTATTATTGCACCGCTTTATGAGTCTAAAACAAGAAATAGCCAAACGTAAGACCTTTGGTATTATCTCTCACCCAGATGCGGGTAAAACTACACTTACAGAAAAATTGCTTCTTTTTGGGGGTGCAATACAAACAGCGGGTGCTGTAAAAAGCAACAAGATAGAAAAGACGGCTACTTCCGATTTTATGGAAATAGAAAAGCAGCGTGGCATATCTGTGGCTACGTCTGTAATGAGTTTCGAATATAAAGGTACCAAAATTAATATACTGGATACTCCTGGTCACAAAGACTTTGCAGAAGATACCTACCGCACCCTTACAGCCGTAGATAGTGTAATACTCGTAGTTGATGTGGCAAAAGGAGTAGAAGCCCAAACACGTAAGCTTATGCAGGTGTGTAGAATGCGAAATACCCCGGTTATCATTTTTGTAAACAAAATGGACCGCGAGGGGCAGGATCCCTTCGATATATTAGAAGAATTAGAAAACGAGTTGCACATTAGCACTCGCCCATTGAGTTGGCCCATCAACATGGGAGCACGTTTCAAAGGTGTTTTTTTACTGCACAACCAGTCGCTCAATCTTTTTGAGGCTGATAAAACAAAGAAAGCAGCCGATTACATCAACATAGAAAATCTAGACGACGAGCGATTAGATAACATTATAGGCGAGGCAGATGCCACTCAACTGCGAGAAGACGTAGAACTTATCAATGGTGTTTTTGAACCTTTTGATAATGAGCTATATGCAGAAGGCCTTTTGGCTCCCGTATTCTTTGGGTCAGCATTGAATAACTTTGGCATACAAGAGATGTTGGATACGTTTGTGGAAATTGCACCCAGTCCAAGGCCACGGTCTACCGACGTTAGAGATATAGAGCCTCTAGAGCCTAAAATGACAGGATTTATTTTTAAGATACATGCCAATTTGGATCCCAATCATCGGGATAGAATCGCTTTCTTAAGGGTATGTTCAGGTACCTTTGAGCGGAATAAATTTTACATTCACTCGCGGTTGGGTAAAAAAATGCGATTTAGTAATCCATATACGTTCTTGGCAGACAGCAAAGAAGTGACCCAGTTGGCTTATCCTGGAGACGTAGTCGGTTTGTATGATACGGGAAACTTCAAAATAGGCGATGGTCTTACCGAAGGAGAGAAGCTGGAGTTCAAAGGCATTCCGAGTTTTAGCCCAGAGCTGTTTCGAGAGGTGGTAAATATGGACCCCATGAAGAGTAAGCAACTGGAAAAAGGCTTAAATCAGCTAACCGATGAGGGTGTAGCACAACTATTTACACAGCAACCGGGTAACCGAAAAATAATAGGTGTAGTAGGTGAGCTTCAGTTTGAAGTGATACAATACAGACTCGAGCACGAGTACAATGCCAAAGCACGATTTGATGCAGTGAACTATCACAAGGCGTGTTGGATGACCGGTGACGAAGCTAAAATTAGAGAGTTTATTAAGTACAAGCCACAAGATGTAGTGCTCGATAAGGACGAGAACTTAGTCTACTTGGCACAAACAGCTTATCTTCTTCAGATGGCTAAGAGCAACAATCCAGACATAACGTTTCACGAGACCAGTGAATTCAAAATTGGGTAGCGAGGTAATTATCAACGGGTAGGGTAGTCGCTTATAAAGAGAAGGACAGCCCCTAAAAAACACAAACAAGCTCAGACATTTGTGGGTTTGTTTGTGTTTGTATAGTCTAACGTGCAGGGAAATACTTACATCGATATATCCCAAGAGCTGTTAATAGTACATCCACTGGTACGCAATAACGCTAAAATGGGACAACGACTATCTACTTTCGTTCCGAGTTCTTTTACTTGTTCGTCTGTTACTACTCCGTGTACTATTGTTGTTAATCGTACATGCTTATAACTCCCGTTGGAGTCTTCAGAAAGTCCCATAAATCCAGCTAAATCTAAATCTATAGCTACATCAATTTCTATTTTAGCTATAGCCATGGAGAGTTCTTCTGCTACTACTTGTGCTTGCTCGTTTTGACAACCTACTAAGGAGGCTGCAAAAAGCTGCATTGGGTTTGGCCCGCTATTGTTCCCACCATCTTCTTTTGGCTCATCTACTTGAATCTTCCACTCTGTTCCTGTAATAGATACTTTTGTTGGCCATCCTTTTCCCTCACCTGATGCTCCAAAGGTTTCTACGTGTTGTTGTTTTGAGTCTGTCATCTTTACTTTTTTATTATTTGCCGTATTTGCTATATTTGATTCTCATCTGTTTCCACGCTTCTTCGATTCCTTTATTGAGGTAGATATCAAACCCGTTTTCTTTATTGTTCTTCAGAAAACGGAGCCACTTTAGTTGTGTGGGACTCAAATACTTCTCTGCTTCTTGATGGCTACCCAAGGCACTATTAATCTTCGTTTTTTGTATTTCTGATAGAGGCAGGTACTTATAATAGGAATGCATCAGGTAGTAATGTACATCGTTTACGGCTGTCTTATAATTTGTAGCATTGTTGATAAATTGAAATCCCTGTTCTTTGGCGTAAACAAGGAGTTCTGACTCACTCACAAGTGAACTACTGTATTTTACTTTAACCACTTCGCTATGGTTAATAAAACCCGATTCAACGTCTAGCACGCCATCTAATTTACCCAATTGTTTTTCTCCTGTCCAAAAACAGTGCATCTTAAAATGAGCTTCATTGACGTGTATAGCAGCAATCTCTTGCTCCAAGATGTTTATGTATTGGGGAATCGGAGTTTTTCTAGTTATGAGTGCCTGTTTTAGCCTTTTACATAATGTTAATGCTGAATAATCATTGTTTACTCGTTGTACGCGGTTATTTCCTTCGGTGTCAATGATGCGTACTACTGGATTATTCCAACTGGGTTCATTAAATTTATCAAGAATCTTTTTATCCTTCCCGTTTTTATTGTTGTAGATAACCAGTGGGATGAATGCGTTTTCCAATGCCTCAACCATTAGCGGGTGGCTGAGTACATTGTGTCCATAATTACGACACGTAGCACATCCGGGTACTTCTTGAAATAAGACGACAATATCTTTTTTCTCATTTTTAGCTACGGCGATAGCTTCATCGTAGTTTCTATACCAATGAACCTTTCCCAGTTCTTCCGTTTGATGTAGAACATTTGTTCTTTCTTGTGCCATCATATGGTTTGTTTGAACCAAAATAAGCGTAGTTATTAGATAAATTATTTTTATTGGCATAGTCATAGTTCTTGTGTGATATTGCATTTACTAGTTGAACGGCTGAGTGCAATATTCATGACAGGTGATTGTGTTCAGAATAGAAATTAAAAAACAGGAGTAGAGCTGTTTTTTAATTCATGATATAAAAATGACACATGATTTAGGTTTACTTTCCTAAGGAATAAACTAATGCCTCGCCATGTAATCAGAAGTAAAAATAGAATTGTATCAAGATTATACTTATTCTCATTAATCTTCTCACAGCCCTCACATAAATATGTGAAATTACTTTTTAGAATGCGATTTATGCTCTAGTAGACCTGTTTAGACTTTTTTTTGTCAAAAACAGCGTGGATCATGTCTGACAAGTGGACCGATACAGTAACCCAATATCACTCTACCTAAACGTAAAGCTCAAATATTGACTGCTACCACTTGCATTAACGCCTTCGATGCGTATCTGCCCACGATAGGTTTCCATGTAGTCTATAAAATTAGCAACACCATCAAAAGTTTTGCTGTTCACCTTCACAAATATGAAACCCTCTCCAATGCTCATTTGCCGTATTTTCCCATTGGTAATATTGGATACTTTAATCCCAGATGCTATGCGGTAGGTTTGTCGCTCAAGCTTAGATAGTTTCTCAAACTCTGCACCCAAGAGATCGCTAACTAGACTCTCTTTGGTGAGCAGCTTGGTACTTCCTTCTTTGTTTACTAAGGTGATATTGAATTGTTTGGAATTTTTGCTGCGTACGATAGTCAACTTGGCGATATCGCCTGGTCTCAGGTAAGCTAGGCGTTCATCAAAAGTAGATTTACTGTCTATTAACGTGCCATCTATGGCTGTAATAACATCACCAGCTTCTATTCTTGTACCTGTCTCATCGTTTACGCCGTTCACTCTTTTTACAAGTACGCCTTGTTTTGCCCCTAGTTTTTCGCTCATATCGCCATCTATATCCACTACATCCAATCCCAAGAAGCCACGTTGTACTTCGCCATAGTTTTTCAAATCATCAATGGTCTTGGCTACTATATTGCTGGGTATAGCAAATCCATAGCCGACATAACTGCCGGTTTTGCTGGCTATCGCTGTATTTACACCAACCAAATCTCCGTTGAGATCTACGAGTGCTCCACCCGAATTACCTGGATTAATAGCTGCATCTGTTTGTATGAAAGATTCTATTGGGAATTGGTTATTGACAATATTGATATTTCGACCCTTAGCAGAAACGATACCAGCGGTAACTGTACTGTTTAGATTAAATGGATTTCCAACCGCTAGCACCCATTGGCCAATTTGTACCTCATCGCTATTGGCGAAACGAATAGGAGTGAGGCCTGTACTTTCTATTTTGAGTAGAGCTAGATCACTACTTGGATCTGCACCGACTAGTGTTGCACGTACCGTTTTTTTGCTATCGCTGAGGACTACTTCAATCTTGTCCGCACTTTGCACTACGTGTTGATTGGTAATAATATATCCGTCAGCACTTACGATCACGCCAGAACCCGTACTAGCTACTTTACCAATTCTACCAAAAGGGTCAAAATTAAACCCCCAAAAAGAGGTGCGTTGATACCGTTGTGATTCCGTTTTAATGAAAACAACACTCGCCGTACTGTTCTTACTTGCTGCAATAAATCCAGTCTCCAAATTTTGTACATCCGAAGAATTTACCTGTCTGTACACGTTATTATTTGGCGGTCCTGCCTGAGTAATCGGTTTTGCATTAAAAAAAGTCTTGTAGAAATACGCTCCAGCAAAAGAGGCGAATAATGAGACAAGTGCTATTGAGGTTATTCTTCTAAATTTCATACTTAAGTTGGAGCAATAATGTTGCCAAAAGCTATTATCTTCCTTTGACCGTGGCGTATACAAATATGGTTGTAAGCGGATTAATAGGATCATTGCTATAAATTTTTACGCGTTTCACTTGTGAGCCTTCTTTATGCAAGGCATCATATTTTACGGTTACTTCGAGCTCTTCTCCTGGTTTCAACACTCGCTTAGATGGGTCTACCAAAGTACAGGTGCAGTCAGACTCTATACGTTGCAGTTTTAAGTCAGATTTACCCTTATTGGATATTATCACCTTCTTTGATCGTATTGCTCCGCTGAACATTTCGCCCATTTCTACCGTGGCTGTATTCATGAATATTCGTGGGGCATTACGCACCTTTCTCTTGCTCATATTAGAATAGTTTATTACAACATTCAGGTTGTAGTTAATATCCTTGAAAGGAACAAACAAATCAGTGGTAATAAGCTTTACACTACCGTATACAGGACCGACAGTATCTATTTTTGTTAAATCTACATCTACAATTAAATACCCTCGAGTGTTAGGAGACAAGGTCAAAGGCAAGTTCCTAATTTTTAGAAAAGTGGATTTTTTGGCTAATTTTTGAATGGTAATATCGTGATAGCCATCGTTTAATAATCTGAGCGTATCCGTAAATTTCGCGTTGCTTAACACATTGCTCCAGTCAAAAAGAATCTTTTCCAACACCAAATAACCGTACTGCCCTTTGTAATACTTTTCGTTTACGTCCGTGCTGTGTTCAGATTTCACGTCTGCATCAAATTCCAACTCTACTTGAAACCCATCGGTAAAATTACCCCGTACGTAAACATGCTTATTAGTAGGGCCGTAAAACCCTTTTGCATTAAACTCTGCAAGTATTTTTGCAGATTCCCCCGGGAATACGGTATCCTTAGTTGTGCGTGCATTAGTGCATCCACAAGATGCATCTACTCCACTTATATACAGAGGGTTGCTACTTCCGTTGATAAATGAGTAACTCGCCGTGAGGCCACTTTGGTCAGAAAATACAGTCCCAAAATCGTATGTTAGACTTTCAAAAACAAGGTCTTTAATAGAAACCTGTGCATGGCAGAATTGCCCCATTAAAGATAAGATAAGTATGGCTGAAAATCGATTGTACATAATAGAATTCAAATAAAATGGCTTGATTTTTAGCATTTGTTATGATTAGATGAAATGTTCATAAAAAACGTTGCCCGTGTTTGAATAACTATTCCTACTTTCGTTCGGTGAGCAATGAGTTACTAGACGGTACAAATGAAGGGTTTTCTGATCAAGAAAACGATGTGGAGAAAGCACTGCGTCCTATATCCTTTGATGATTTTGAAGGACAGGATAGAATACTCGATAATCTTAAAATATTTGTAGAAGCAGCAAACCAACGAGAGGAAGCACTCGATCATGTTTTACTGCACGGCCCCCCTGGGCTTGGTAAAACAACATTGGCCAATATTATAGCCAATGAGCTCCAAAGCAATATAAAGATAACCAGTGGCCCAGTTTTAGAAAAACCCGGAGACCTTGCAGGTCTGCTTACCAATCTCAATGATGGAGATGTACTATTCATTGATGAGATACATAGACTCAGTCCGGTAATAGAAGAATACTTGTATTCTGCTATGGAAGACTACAAGATAGATATTGTATTGGATACGGGACCCAATGCACGCAGTGTACAGATAGGCATTAGCCCATTTACGCTCATTGGAGCAACTACCCGAAGCGGTTTACTAACTTCTCCGTTAAGAGCCAGATTTGGCATTACTTGCAGGCTAGAGTACTATGATACAGATCTGCTAGCCAGTATAATAGAACGCAGTAGCGGCATACTGCAAATGCCTATCAATCATAAGGCCTCAATGGAAATTGCGAGTAGGAGTAGAGGTACTCCGCGTATTGCAAACGCCTTACTTCGTCGGACAAGAGATTTTGCCCAAATAAAAGGAGACGGAACCATATCCTTAGAAATTGCTCAAATAGCCCTAGACGCACTCAATGTAGATGCTCGTGGACTAGATGACATGGACAACCGCATACTTTCAGCCATTATAGATAAATTCAAAGGTGGCCCTGTTGGTTTGAACACGATTGCTACGGCTGTGAGTGAAGAAGCAGGTACAATAGAAGAAGTCTATGAGCCCTTTTTGATAAAAGAAGGCTTTTTGCAACGTACTGCGAGAGGAAGAGAAGCTACTGAACTGGCATATAAACACTTGGGTAAAGCACCTATAAGTGGGAATAATCCTGGATTATTTTAAGAAGAAGTGAGCACTGTAAGGAGGCATACAGCTCTAATAAAGCAAATGGCTGCTGATTTGGGTTTTGATTTTTGCGGAGTAAGCAAAGCAGAACAGCTTACAGAAGACGCTGTACACCTAGAGAGCTGGCTACAAAAGGGTTATCACGGCAAGATGAAGTGGATGGAAAATCACTTTGAAAAGCGAATAGATCCCACTAAACTCGTACCAGGAGCTAAGTCGGTTATCTCACTGCTCTATAACTATTCTCCCGAAGAAAATTTTGATAAAGCTGGAGTTAAAATATCAAAATATGCATACGGTCAGGATTATCATTTTGTCATAAAAGACAAAATGAAAACCTTCATGACACGCATAGCTAACGATATTGGAGATGTAGATGGCCGCGTATTTGTAGACTCAGCACCCGTACTCGATAGGGCTTGGGCGGCAAGAGGAGGAGTGGGGTGGATAGGGAAGCACAGTTTACTAATTACCAAAAAGAAAGGCAGTTTTTATTTTATTGCAGAACTAATTCTAGACTTAGATTTAGTTGCCGATGGTCCTACTACAGATCACTGTGGTACATGTACTGCGTGTATCGATGCTTGCCCTACAGACGCTATAGTCGCAGATAAGGTAGTAGATAGCACAAAATGTATTTCGTACCTTACTATTGAGTTACGTGACCAAATACCAAATTATTTCAAGGATAAAATGGAAGGTTGGGCCTTTGGTTGCGATATTTGTCAAGATGTATGTCCGTGGAATAAGTTTAAGGCTCCACACGCACAAGACAAGTTTAATCCTCACCCAGACTTGGGGCAGTTGCAAAAGAATGATTGGCAAGAACTGACAGAGGAAATTTTTAAAGACATTTTTAAGAAATCTGCAGTAAAACGAGCAGGATACATAAAGCTAAAAGAAAATGTGGCCTTTGTATCTCGTGAAAAATAATCTACCTATTACCTCCATAGAGATGAGGTGTCACTCAATTCTAAAGAGTAAGTAAGTTGTGATAGTAAGACAATGCTTTTTGAGAGAGTCTTATTCTCTAAAGAAAACGGGATAGCACAGAAAATCGATTAAAACTATTGCTACAAAATTCAAGATATATTGACCCACAGACTAGTCATACATAGTTACTGTAGTTTTGCCGGCATAGTCTATTTATAGAATTCTCACACCAACAAAAAGGCCAATTTCAATGGAATGAAACTGGCCTTTGAATGATATATAAACGTTAATATTAATGGTTATGTCCGCCTGGTCCGTGAACGTGACCATGCTCTACTTCTTCAGCAGTAGCTTCTCTCACCTCGGCTACACTACCTGTAAAGTGAAGATCTTTACCCGCTAATTGGTGGTTGAAATCCATTGTCACTTTATCATCTCCTATCGCTTTCACTACGCCCACCATTGGCTGACCATCTTGGTTGGTAAGTTGCAACTGAGCTCCTTCGAAAACCTCTGTGCTCATATTGCCATCTACAAGAAATATAGCTTTGTCTAACTCTGCTATAGCGTTTTCATTAAAATCACCATATCCTTCCTTAGAAGGAACTTTAAAATCATATTTTTCACCTACAGTTAAACCTTCTAGTCTACTCTCGAAACCCGGGATCATCATATTGTGACCGTGCAAGTATGTAAGAGGAGCATCTCCAGATGCATCAATTTTTTGACCCTCTACATTCAATTCGTAATTCACGCCTACTACGGCGTCTTTTCCTATTTTCATTGGTGCAAATTTAGAAGCCTAATTTTGGTTTCAAACCTATAGTGTAAATAATATCTTCGCAGCCGATGAAATACGTAAGACTATCGGCAGAAGAACTGCACGAATTAGAAAAAGAATTTATTGACTTTTTGGTGGTGAACGGTATCACAGCAACTGATTGGGTAGCCATCAAAGAAAATGAACCGCTCAATGCTGAAGAGATTATTAATCAGTTTAGTGATGTGGTGTGGGAGAGTATAATGAGGAGTACCAAGTACCTTAACAAGGTAGAGGAAACCAGTGCCTATTATTTTAAGTGCAATATGAATGACATCGCTTTGAAAAAGATAGTCAAAGGAGACAATGGAGCTGAAATATTTACTGCGTTAAAAGACTATAAAAAAGGAAGAGAAGAGGAGATGTTTGATATGATACAAAATGGTTGTATCATTAGTGACGGCAAAGACTACGAGGTATTGAACTAGTTTTTCACCCTAGGGACTTCTTCGCTTAATTTTTCTTTTAGTTTCTCAAACTTACCAGGCAGTATTTCTCTTGCGGTGTATGTCACTTTGTATGTAAAGTAATCTAGCTCATATTTCAGGTAGATAGAACCGTCACTCTTCTTCATAAAATAACCCCACAAGTCGTCGTTGATACTAGCGTATTTGTTCTTGTCCACTTTCAATTCTGGGGTATACCAGTATTTTAGGCTAAGATACTTACCTACATGAGTGGAGTTCGATGCTTCTTGTGCAGTAACAGAAACCTCTTTTAGGTTGTAATTCAATATACTTACTTCCTCATTCTTCGATCGGATATCAGATACTTTTTGGATATTTTGCACACTTGCTCGATGTACATAAAGCGTATCTGAATTCTTATATTTCTTTACTATTTCATTTTGATCTACATCTAAAAAGTAAATTTCATACCCTTGTGAACCAGTACCATCATATGTACGATATAAATCGCCGTTTTTGAAAACGGTGAGTTGCATCTCATTGCCGTACAGTGCTTTCTTATCCTTCTCAAAGGATGTGTCAGATTTTTGCTCTACCTCCACATCGTAAATTATGGTGCCACTAAACGCCTTTACTTTTTGACCTGTAGAAGTCGCTACAGTTTTGCAACCCACCGTAAATAAGGCTACAAATAGAAATAACTTATTTATTCTTTTCATTGGATAGGGTGCGTAATTTTTCTTGCTGAGCCATCAATTTCTTATGGTAGCGGCCTTGCACTATATCAATTACAATAAGCACACCAATAACAAAGTAAAAGGTCGTCTTACTCATTTTTTCTATTGGGTTTCCCAACAATTGGAGATGAGCAAGCTCTCCTCCTTCTGATATCAGCATAATACCAACTATGAAAAGTATGAACAGTCCAAGAACCTCATAGAGTCTATTCTTTTGTAAAAAATCAGCTACTTTGTCAGCAAGCCATATCATGAGAATACCACCTATTATTATGGCCGAAGCCATGACAACAAATACATCAGTAAGTGCCATAGCACTCAGTATAGAGTCAAACGAAAACACTAAATTCATCAGTACAATCCAAGCGATTACAGAGCCAACAGACTTCTTGCCCTTATCACTACTTTCGAGATCATTCTCCATAGGAGCCATCATGTGAAATATCTCTTTTACAGCAGTGTAGAGTATAAAAACACCTCCAACGAGTACAATAATACTGTGTAGGTTAAAGTGCCCTTGTGCCACATTTTTAAAATCAAAACCAAAAAGTTCAATGTCCACATACTCAATTAGGTTCACGAGCCCAAAGAGTAAGCCAATACGCAGAAACACAGCAATACCAATGCCTAATTTACGTACATAACTCTGCTTATCTTCAGGTGCACGCTTACTCTCTAATGAGATATACAGTAAGTTATCAAATCCGAGCACTGCTTGCAGTACAACAAGCATAAGTAGTGTGGTTGCGTTTTCTAAAGTAAATAAATCTGTCAATTGAGTCGTATTTTAATAGTTTCACTAGCGAAACTGAATGTAAATATATTATAAATTAAAAAAATTACTTCGGTACGTTGGCCAATATCTCTTTTAAAAACAACCAGAACTTCGCCGTAGACTTTATACCGCAACGCTCGTCTGGGCTATGTGCTCCTTTGATCGTTGGACCAAAACTGATCATATCTAAACCGGGATACCGTTCTCCCAACAAACCACATTCCAAACCTGCGTGTATTGCCATTACCTTGGGCTCTTCGTTATCAAATAGCTCTTTGTATTTTGCTACCAATACATCCAAAATAGCTGAGGTAGGATTTGGTGCCCATCCCGGATAATCTCCTTTTTGTACAACATCGCAACCCATCAAATGAAATGGAGCAGCTATCGTATTGGCAACGTCATATTTACCACTTTCTAACGAGCTACGTTGCAGACTTTGAGTTATAAACTCTCCATCCTTTACGATGATACGAGCCAAAGAAGAAGAAGTCTCTACCAATCCTTCTATTGCTCTGCTCAATTTAAATACACCATTATGACACGCATAAATAGCTGAAGTTATTTTTTTAGTATCTGATAAGTTCATTGCTTGGTTTGCCTGAGCAGCAACCTCTATCTGTATGTTGAGGTTTGGATCTTGTATGACAAACTCATCCTTAATCGCTCGCACTCTCTTCTCAAACTCTTCGAGATATACAGGACTTGCTGCGACAGTAGCAAAGCTCTCACGCGGGATTGCATTGCGAAGGCTACCGCCATTGATCTCTATAATTTGCAGATTGTGATCCTCACAGTCGTACATCAAGCGATTCATTATTTTATTGGCATTACCAAGCTCTTCGTTTATTTGAACACCACTATGTCCTCCATTTAAACCATTTACTGTGAGCTTATAGGTTTGAGAATCGTTTACCAAAGGCACAAGTTTGTACTTATAAGTAGTATTGGTGTCAATACCTCCTGCACATCCAATGCTAAACTCATCATCATCTTCTGTATCTAGATTAAGTAGAATAGTACCCTTTAAGATACCTTGTTCTAACTCCATAGCACCTGTCATGCCTGTTTCTTCATCTATGGTAAAAAGTGCTTCTATAGCTGGATGAGCGAAGTCATTAGAACTCAATACAGCCATGATAGCTGCTACACCCATGCCATTATCGGCACCTAGCGTAGTGCCATTGGCTCTTACCCAGTCACCATCTACATACATTTCTATTCCTTGTGTATCAAAATCAAAATCTGTTTCAGCATTTTTTTGATGCACCATATCCAAGTGACTCTGTATGATTACAGTCTGTCTGTCTTCCATACCTGAAGTAGCTGGTTTCTTGATAATAACATTGCCAGCAGCATCTGTATAGGTTTCTAGTCCTAACTGAGTACCGAAATCTTGCATAAACTGTATAACACGCTCCTCCTTTTTACTAGGACGGGGCACTGCGTTTAGATCAGAAAAATGATTCCAAACTACTTTAGGTTTTAGTTCTCTTACATTCATGCTGGCGAAGGTAAGACTAACTGCGACTAGCGAAGTGTAATTGATGTATTTTTAAGATGACCGTTTGATAAGTAAATCACCGTTGGATAGATCCGTATTCAATAGTATCGGTGATAACACATATTTTAGACATTTTTATCCAACTTTTAAACTTAGTCCCTCTTTAAACTAAAAAAACATTTATCTTTCGGCTTTAATTCAATCGAAAAAAAAATAATATGAAAAAAATTACATTATTACTGTCTCTGTGCTTTTTGGCAAGTATGGGGTATTCCCAATCGTACTATTTCTTAAGTGGAACTGGGAGTTCAGCACCTTACTATCAATCATTAGACGAGGATTATGATATCGTACTTACAACCGATAGAGCCAACCCTAATAGCGAGTTAAATGATGTTTTGTCTGCTTCACAAACATTGCCGTTCACTTTTAATTTTTATGGTACTGATTTCACAAGTTACAAAATCAGCGACAACGGTTACATCACTTTTGACGCTGCAGAAAGTGTTTCTAATCCAACAAATACTGTATTGCCGAGTGCAACTGCTCCAAAGAATTCAATTATGGCCTTTTGGGATGATCTAGAGTTAGAGCAAAATCAAACATTCCTTTTTGCAGTGGTTAAATCTACTTTAGGAACAGCCCCAAACAGATCAGTTGTTATCAAGTGGTTTCAAGCAAATCACACTGGACGCAGTGCAGAGGTAGATGAGTTACTTTACTTCGGTTTAGTTTTGCATGAGCAAGGTGGTTTTGATATTGTACACGAAGCTCAACTAACTCTTGGTACTGCCTACACTGAAACTGCTACTATTGGTTGTAACAATGGTGACGGTACAGAAGGTATAATTATAGAGGGTCCTAGTGCATCTTTTCCAGCTGTGACTAACAATGCTGGTGCCGCAGATGATAAGGTATATTCATTTTTTGTAGGCCCACAAGTTGCTAAAGATGCAGGTATTATAAGTGTGACAATGACAAAAGACGTGATTGTATCTAACGGTGCAGTTTCAACAGTAACTGAAGTAAGAAACTACGGTAGTGATAATATTACATCAATCGACCTTGCCTATACCGTTGATGGTGGCACTCTCGTATCTGATAATTTTGCAACAAATATTGCTCCTGGAGCTGTGCGATCATTCACTCACACAACCGCTTGGACTCCTGCAGCTGCAGGCTCTTTTGATTTTGTTGTTTCATTGGGCGATGTAAATAGTGCTGCAGATGAGAAAGTAGATAATAACAATGATCAGTCTTTTACTGTAAATGCATACACGGATGCTCCAGATAGAACACCATTCTATGAAATATTCACTTCTTCTACCTGTGGACCTTGCACGCCAGGTAATGCTAACTTTCACGGTCTTATAAACGGTGCTCGTGCGGAAGAGTGTACGTATATCAAATACCAGCAAAACTTCCCTAGTACCGGTGATCCTTATGCATCGTCTCAATCAGTGGCTCGCAGGAACTTCTATGCCATCAACTCTATTCCCCGTATGGAAATAGATGGAGGATGGGATGGAAATGCCAATGCTTTCACTGCCAATTTACATACGCAGGCAGTTGCTTCTTTTAGTCTGGTTGAAGTAGGAGCTGAATTTGACAAGTGGGGGCAAGCCATTAAAACTACGATAACTGTAGATGCCATTAAAGATTTGCCAAATGCCCGATTGTACGCAGCCGTTTTTGAAACCTATAATGAAAATAACATCAAATCAAACGGTGAAACTGAGTTTTTACAGGTATTCAAACGTTTCTTAACTCCTGTCGCAGGAGATCCTATTTCAATTGTCAGTGGAACTCCTCTTGAAAAAACATACCAAGTTGATTTTGCAGGAGAATACGAACTTGCTGCTGATGGACAATCCGCTAGTTGGATAAACATTAACAGAAATCATGATGTAGAGGACTTTAATAATTTACGCGTAGTAGTCTGGGTTCAAGACAACACCACGAAAGAGGTAATGAACTCTACTTACGCCACAGAAATACTTGCTAGCACTAAAAAACTAACGCAAAAAGTAGATGCTTCGATAGCACCAAATCCAACCAACGGTATTACCAACATCTCATTGGATCTCATTAGATCTTCTAATGTGAGTGTAGTACTCACAAACGCTATGGGTCAAAAAGTAAATAATTTTGATTTCGGAACGGTAAATGCAGGAACAAATACATTAAATGTAAATCTTTCTGAATACTCAGAAGGTGTTTATTTCCTAAATATAACAACTGATGAAGGACAAACTTCTCAGAAAATAGTGGTTTCTAAATAAGAGATTATTTTAGTAATCAGACAGAAAGGGACATACATGGTATGTCCCTTTTTTTTATTGGCGTAAATTTGCGGTGTGTTTGTATCCGGATTTACTTTTATACGCAATGCTGTAAAGCTTGACTATCCTATAAGGGAAGCTATATTATCTATACTACCTGTAGTAGATGAGATGGTAGTAGCCGTTGGCAATAGTGAAGATAAGACCCGCGACCTTATAGCTTCATTAGGTCCCAAAATACGCATAGTAGATACTCAGTGGGATGACTCACTACGGGAAGGAGGCAAAGTACTAGCTGTAGAAACCAACAAAGCATTTGATGCTATAAGCAAACAGGCCGATTGGTGTTTTTATATACAAGGAGACGAGTGTGTACACGAGAAATACCACTCAGAGATACTGGCTCAAATGTCTCACTACAATGAAGATAAAGAAGTGGACGGATTACTATTTGACTATGCTCACTTCTACGGGAGCTACGACTATTTAGGCGATAGCCGCACGTGGTACCGCAAAGAAATTCGCATTATCAAAAATGACAAATCCATCAGTAGTTACCGCGATGCTCAAGGTTTTAGAAAGGATGGCAAAAAACTCCGTGTAAAACCCATACAGGCAGATATATACCACTACGGCTGGGTAAGACACCCAAAATATCAAATGGCTAAGCTGCGTGAAGCGAATAAACTCTGGCACGACGATGCGTATATAAACCAAAAGTTTGATGCGAGTAAAGATTTTGATTATTCTGAAATAGACTCCATCAAGCCTTTTGAAGGTACACACCCCGCAGTTATGCACGATAGGATTGCTAAAATGAATTGGAGTTTTGATAAAAATCCGAAGGCTAAAACCTTTGGTTTAAAATTGAAAATACTGTACGGTATAGAGAAACTTACCGGATGGCGAGTGGGAGAGTACCGCAACTACAAAGTGGTGTAACTTATGTTTTAATATACTTTATCACCTCCTCGTATACTGTTCGCCAACCACGCCACCTACCGTCTTTGCTAAGGCTATCATTGTGCCACAGACTCACGTAATTACCATTCACTACTTTCACCTTATCTATGAGCTTACAAAGCGTTGCTAATGCTTCCTTTTCATTCTGTCCCATGTAGTGCATGGGTGTAATGTCCATAGCACAGAAGGGTACAAGACAAAGATTTGACGCTTGGTTGTCCCTAAAATCAAACCAAAAAAACGGACTTGCTATACCCGCCCTAAAACCTAAGTGTGTAGAGTATCCCATGGTATGGTCTACTTGAATGCCATTCGCCACAAGGGTATCATAGGTATTGGGCATTTGGTGCATCAAAAAATGCTGTCTGCTTGCAATGGGACTATTGCCTACAATATCCGTTAAACGTGCTATCTCAATAGCCACCTTCTCCGGACTATCGTTACTGGCATACGACGGATGTACACCGACGTTTGATCTAGGTATAGCTTGTAGTTCAGTGATCAGTTTTCTAAATGCTTTTTTGGTATGCGACGAGTTTTTATCATACTTCCCGTGGTCTCCAAGTAGCACAAAGTAGTGGCAATCTACATCATACTTTTTGTGTAAAGCGTGTTGCCACCCAAAAGTTTCAAAAGGATCTGGTGTACTACCCAAAAGTACCTGTAGTCGTTCTTTTACATCTGTCCACTTACCGGTAAGCAGGTCTTTGCAAGCTCCCAAGGTGTTTCTGATAATGCCTTTATGTTGGTACTTCCATGCCATATCTACATCTATAGTAGACACATACGAGAACGTAGATTCGTGAAACAGCAAGTCTGCATCTTGCATAAGTAAGAATTCCTTAAGAAGTATAGCCCACTGATTTACCATAGGCTCGTCTAGTAGGTTATTCTGTGTTAATACACTGGCTTCTGCGGGAAAGCGATTGTGGGCATCTGCCTCATAGGGTAACCACTCCTCATAGCGAGACACAAGGTAAAATGCTGCTGAGAAGATGTCAAACGGAAGTACACCATCTCCAGTATGAAAAAAACTGTGAGAATCTCCCCAAGGCTTGAATTCAATTTGCTCTTGTATATGCTCTCTCAGATTTATCTCAGACAGTAATCCTTGCGGTATACAACTTAGTTTAGTAGATGATTCATTGGAATAATTCAGCTGAGCATTTTCTAAGGACTCTACGTAAACGTAGGTAGTTCCGAGCAGTTGCTCAAAAAACAGAGTAAAGATGTAGTCGTGCCTAGGAGTAGGGTTTATACAATATATTTTTACGGGTACTGACAATAGATTTCTTCTAAAACTACTGCAAGTTTACGGTCTTTGTTTGTAATGGTATTTCCTTCGTCGTGAGTTGTTAACATTATCCGTACCTCGTTGTATACATTACTCCACTCTGGATGGTGATTTGCTTCTTCTATAGCGGGTATACATTCCTGCATGTATTGCATAGCCGTCTCAAAGTTTTTAAATTTTAACGTTGCGATCAAGGCGTTATTTTCTTCTTTCCACATTATCGTATTATTTTAAAGCTGTACAACTTTCCGTCTAGCTCTGCTGTTAGAACATAAAGTCCTGCATTGTAATTAGCAGGGGAGAGGCTTAGCACATTATGGGTTTCACTGTATAATTTTTGTCCAGTAGCAGTGTATAGCGTAAACAGAGCAGATTTAGGAGCTATTACTTTTAGCTCTGAATATCCTTGAGCAAATCCTACCTGATCCAATACATTAATCTCTCCTTGCCCTTTTATAATCCTAATATTAGCTCCTCGTTCTACGAAACCAGCATCTACGAAGCACTGTTTTATGGGTAAATAGTAACGTCTATCAAAATCCATGCTATCAATATCCAAAATAACTTGGGCCATCTGTGCCATTGTAGTATTTGGACCTTGGTAATAAAAATGTTCCAGTAATAAGCTATCCATCGCTTTGCGGCCAATGAAGTCGTGTGCACACATCAGTGCACTACTCCATATATCTCTGTCGCCATCTTTACTCCCTTTTAGGTCTTGTGGATATACTCTATTGGTGTTTAGAGGTATACCATTCCACGTCTCATTACCATCCCAAGAAAAGACTTTGTCTGGCGTATTATCGTTTATACTACGGCTATATGCTTTAGCTAAGTAGTCACAAGAACCTTCTTCCATTGCTTCTCTTTCCATACCAACGGTATTATCTGGAGAGGCTAATTCACTTAGTGAATGTGTAAACTCGTGTACCACCACTTCGCCATCTTCGGCGTCATCTATACCACCCTCACCAAACTGCAGTGCGTGACTAGACGGCGTATAACTGCTGTTGTCCAAATTATTAAATGCATGGACATCCACTACTAATGTATCCGTTAAATCGTCGTAACCTAGTCTGTTTACGTATTCTCCCATGGTATTGATGTGGTAGTAGACATTGAGGTACTCAAATGCATCTATATCTCGTGTGTACATCAGGCTATCTCTAGTAGCATAGTAAAATGTATCTACCGGTGAACTTACATCTTCAAAATACAGAAACTCTGATTCCAGAAAGAAAGAGTCGTTATCAAATTTTGCTAGCACTTCTCTCCATATCAATTGACTATCTAAGGTGCTGTTGGTTTGGTCATCTGCATCTACAAAGTCACCTCCGTATGGTTTCCCAGATGAATTTATTGGATTTACCATGAAGACTTTTACGAAAATATTGGTATCTCGTTTTATGTACTTGTGTACGTCTTTTTCTAAAAGCACTAGTCCGTCTTCTCTTACCCATTGTGTTACGGGGTGCCTTATACCTACTACTTCTTTTTTATAAGCGGCTTGCAGCTCACCTTCATGAAGTATAAGATGATTTCCTGAAGTATAGGTGCTGGACACTGGAGCAAAATTCAAAAAATTTTGAATTACATGTGAACCGTTTTTCTTCATGTGTACTGTCACTCCGTGGTGCTTTGCCACCTTACCCTGTACAATTTGAGCAAACGTGTAATGGGAGGCAAACGGGCTTTCGACTCTATAGGATTGTTGCAGTGTTGTATGTTCCGGTAAAGTAATGGTATTCAATATTTGTTGCAAAGGGCTAGGTGCTTTGAATACACTACTCTGAGCTAGTGTAGTACCTGCAGTAAGTAAGCCGATAGAGAGTAGTATGTAGTGCCAAAATTTCATATTGTATTTCGTCTAATATTCTTAGAGCACCACTAAGGTAAGGATTTTCTTTAGTTCACTGCGTAAGTCTGTAGTCATACTTTTACTGCATGTTACTTCAAATTGACCATCGGCATTCGTTATGTATGTTACCCCTTTTTGCCTTGCAAGGAAATTGTATAGACGATATGCCTCCGTAGGATGCATCGTACAAATAATGGTATCCGTGAGTACTAAATCTTTCATTTCAGCGTCGTCTATACACAGTTGTGCTGCTCCTCCGTATGATTCTATTAAACCTGGTATTCCGAGTTTTTTGCCACCGTAGTATCTTACTACTGCACACCCTACATAGGTTATTTCGGCACTTAGTATAGCGTGCAAAATTGGTCTTCCGCTACTGTTACTTGGCTCTCCATCATCACTGCATCGTTGATACTCCCGTTCTGTACCTATCACACAACTAGAGCACACATGTGTAGCATCTGCAAATTTTTCTTTGTACGCCTTTATTTTTTCATCAAACTCTGCGGCATCTTTTACCGGAAATAGATAGCCATAGAACTTACTCCCGCTCGCTTTATACTCACTGGTATACACCATACATATGCCTCTATACCTATCTGCTGGCATACGCTATAATAGCTATGGAAACTACTGCTAACAATAGTCCCCATTGATTCTTTGGTTCTAGTTTTTCTTTAAAAATAAGGACAGATAGTAAGGTGCTTAGCAATACCACACCCACATTATTCACCCCAAAAACAAAAGCACTTTTTACACTAAAACTCTCTATTGCACTCAGCAAAAAGAAGATAGAAAAGTAGTTGGGTATACCCAAACCAACACCAGCTTTTATGCTCTTCCATTCCCAACCACTAAAATTAGCCTTCTCTTTGACTAGGTAGATAAATACTCCTGCTACAAAAGCTCCTAGAAAAATAGAATACGAAATTGCACTGAGCGGCACATCTTCGCTATAAGCCGTTTGTAAGACTTTTAAGCTTGTATCGATAAGACCTCCACCTATAAAGACGATGATGGGAAGCACTAAAAATCGTTTATCAATCTTTAGCTCTTTTTTTACTGTGATAAAATAGATGCTTAGTATGGATAATACTACTCCCAATACAAACAGAATAGTAATTTCTTCCTTAGCATAGAAAAAAGCAAATAGGATAGGGATAACCACACTCATCTTACCACTTACGGCGGTAACACTAATCCCTAGCCTCTCTGTGGTGAGAGCCATAGAAAAGAAAATAGCTATAAACAAAAAACCTAAGAGCAAGCAATAGGTAAACCATGGCTGACCAATATAACTAAAAATATTTCGGTTATTGGATAGACTAATGCCCAGCACGAAACACACCAAATAGTTGACAATAATGGCTTGAAATTTATGGACATCATACTCCTTGAACCATCTAAAAATCAAATTAATAAACGTGCTAAATGCTATGCTAAGTAGAAGAAAGGTAATAGCCATTATTTTGGTATAAAGTATTTGATCGTATCGTTTCCGCTTATTTTTTCACTCACACTAGGGATGCCTACCCAAGGTGCTTTTATTCCCGTATCCCAATCCACCTCAGATTTTAAGATTATCACCTGATCCCACACCTTATTTTCTATAAAAGATGTTAAGACCTGACTACCACCCTCTACCAATACACTATGAATATCTCGGGAGTACAAATCTGCAAGCACGCTATCGAGTGTCATATCTTTTAGTCGTATCAACTCGTAGTTATCCATTTTTTTGCTTTTTACTGTATTATATAGTAGTGTGTATCCGGTAGAAAATGTAGCTGCATTTAGGTCTACATTGAGTGTTTTGGAAAGTACAATTTTAATAGGATTATTGCCATCTACACTACGCACATCGAGCCTTGGTAAATCCCTATTTATGGTATTAGCACCAACCAGTATTGCTTGGTGAGTAGCCCTCAAATTATGCACCAATGGAATATTGACAACATCACTTATTTGTGGAGGTTGATTGTCACCTTCTAAACGAGCCATGAAGCCATTGTTCGTCTCTGCCCATTTTAGTGTAACAAACGGACGCTGATTGGCGTGTGCTGTAATAAATTTTCTATTTAGTGCAGTACACTCATCTTCCAATACACCAACGGTTACTTTCAATCCTGCATCTCGTAGTTTTTTGATTCCGCGACCAGCTACCTTAGTATATGGGTCTAGCATACCAACGGTCACACGCTTGGGGTTCATTTCTACTATAAGGTTTGCACAGGGAGGAGTTTTACCGTAATGGGAGCAAGGCTCTAGATTTACATATACCTCGCATTCATTTGTATTGATAGCAGGAGCAAGCTTCTTAAACGCATTTACCTCAGCATGAGGACCTCCAAATCGCTTGTGATAACCCTCTGATACAATCTCGCCATTATGCACGATAACGCAGCCCACCATTGGGTTTGGGGCAGTATAGCGTTCGCCTTGCTTGGCTAACTCGATACATCGTTTTATATACTTCTCATCTTGCAGGCTGCGAAGCTAATGTTAATATCATACATTCTTTAACTGTAAATTTGCAGCATGCAACTTGGCCTCATAAAAGCACTCTACACCGACCAACTTACCAAAGTTTACAACTACGGCGAAGCCGAAAATCTTTTTTATATCACTTTGCAGTGGTTAGAAAAAAAATCTAAAACTGCCGTTATACTGGGCCAAGAAACACTTTTGGTAGGTGCGTATCAATTGGTTTTAGAAGAGCTCTTATTGGGTAAGCCCATACAATACGTTACCCACGAAGCTCCATTTTACGGGTTAGACCTCTATGTAGATGAGCGTGTCCTTATACCTCGACCAGAAACAGAGCAACTGGTGCATTGGATCATTCAAGATAATCCAAAATTTAAAGGTACTGTATTGGATATAGGCACGGGTAGCGGTTGTATACCTATAGCATTGGCCAAACATTGGCCTGAAGCCGTCCTAAGCGGATGTGACATAAGTGCAAATGCACTCGTAGTAGCGGAGAAAAATGCTAAAGAACAAGAGGTAGATGTCACCTTTATTCAGAAAGATATTCTCAACCAAAAACTGGATACCTACGACATCATCATAAGTAACCCACCATACATCGGCGAAAATGAAAAGCACGACATGCACCAAAACGTACTGGACAATGAACCGCATTTAGCTTTGTTTGTGTCAGACAGTGATCCACTTATTTTTTACAAGAGAATACTACAACTCGCTAAACAACAAGAAACTACGTGCTACTTTGAGACAAGCGAATTGTATAGAAACGAGTTAGATTCTTGGCTAAATAAAGAAGGTCATACTTATATCTGGCAACTGGATTTTCAAGAAAAAAACAGGATGCTAAAAGTTAGTTTCTAAACTCAAATCATACACTCCTCAATTTATCCCCATTTATACTAAATAATTGTGGGTATTTTCGTGTCAGAATAGCTGAAGCATTAACCATTTGCTTATAGATTGCACACTTTATAACTAACTTTAAATAGATGAATTCGGAAAACGAGAAAATTATTCCAATTAACATTGAAGAAGAAATGAAAACCGCATACATCGATTACTCGATGTCGGTTATTGTTTCGCGTGCTCTTCCAGATGTACGAGATGGTCTAAAGCCAGTGCACCGCCGTGTACTTTATGGTATGACTGAGCTTGGACTAGCTAGTAATAGACCTTATAAAAAATCTGCAAGAATAGTAGGAGAGGTACTTGGTAAGTATCACCCACACGGTGATACATCTGTTTATGATACAATGGTACGTATGGCCCAAAGCTGGAGCTTACGCTACCCTATGGTCGATGGCCAAGGTAACTTTGGTAGTATAGATGGTGACCCACCAGCAGCAATGAGATACACCGAAGCAAGAATGAGAAAACTTGCTGAGGAGATGCTTGCTGATATAGATAAAGATACAGTTGATTATAGACCCAATTTTGACGACAGTCTAAGCGAACCTACAGTGCTGCCCGCACGTATTCCCAATTTATTGGTAAACGGTGCTTCTGGTATTGCGGTAGGTATGGCAACCAATATGGCACCGCATAATTTAAGCGAGTGTATCGATGGAACTATTGCATACATAGACAATACAGATATCGATGTGGAAGGACTTATGGAGCATGTTAAAGCACCAGATTTCCCGACAGGTGGAATCATATACGGTACCGAAGGTGTGAAGTCTGCTTTTGAAACAGGTAGAGGCCGTATTGTAATGCGTGGTAAAGCTGAGTTTGATGTCAACAAAAACGGTAGAGAACAAATTGTAATTACAGAAGTTCCTTACCAGGTGAGTCCATCGCAAATCATTGTTAAGGCTGTAGATCTCGTAAATGATAAGGTAATAGAAGGTATAAGTGAAGTAAGAGATGAGAGTGGCCGTCAAGGACTACGTATTGTTTTTGATTTGAAACGCGATGCAATACCCAATATCGTACTCAACAAACTATACAAATACACACCGTTACAAACAAGTTTTAGTGTAAACAATATAGCCCTTGTAAAAGGAAGACCGGAGATGCTAAATCTTCGTGATATGATACATCACTACGTAGAACACCGCCACGAGGTAGTTATTCGTAGAACAGAGTATCTGCTAAAAGAAGCTCAGAAACGTGCTCACATACTAGAAGGGCTTATTATAGCATTGGATAATCTAGATGCAGTAATAAAACTCATAAGAGCGTCCAAAAATGGTGAAGATGCCCGAAACGGGTTGATGAAAGAGTTCAAACTTTCTGAAATACAGGCCAAAGCCATACTTGATATGCGTCTACAGAAACTTACGGGTCTAGAGATTGACAAAGTAAGAGCAGAATATGCAGAGTTAATGGCAACTATTGCTGACTTAAACGACATTTTAGGAGACGAAGCTCGTAGAATGCAAATCATCAAAGATGAACTTCTCGAAATGAAAGAGAAGTACGGAGATGAGCGTAGAACAGCCATAGAGTTTGATGCAGGAGAAATAAACATAGAAGACCTCATAGCAAACGAGGAGATGGTAGTAACTATCTCTAGCATGGGCTATATAAAACGTACGCCACTTACTGAATATAAATCTCAGTCTAGGGGAGGAGTTGGCAATAAAGGTGTGAAGCACAGAGATAAGGACTATGTAGAAAATCTCTTTGTTACCATGACACACAACTACATCTTACTATTTACAGACCAAGGAAGATGCTTTTGGATGAAGGTTTACGAAATACCTGTGGGTAGCAAAGTGTCACAAGGTAGAGCTATCCAAAACTTAATTAACATACCAAACGATGATACTGTAAGAGCATTTGTAGCTACAGGAAATCTTAAGGACGATGAGTATGTGAACAATAATTTCATCGTGATGTGTACTAAAAATGGTACAATTAAGAAAACATCGCTTGAGCAATACTCGAGACCACGAACAAATGGAATCAACGCAATAACAGTAAAGGACGGTGATCAATTACTTGAAGCTAAACTCACAGACGGAACTGCAGAAATACTGTTGGCAAAGAAGAGTGGTAAAGCTATCCGATTCAATGAAGAGAACGTAAGACCAATGGGGAGAACGGCTTCTGGAGTAAGAGGAGTGAGGCTAGAGGACGACAAAGACGAAGTAATTGGAATGGTTTGTGTAAACTCTGATATGGAAGACACTACTATAATGGTAGTATCTGAAAAAGGATACGGAAAACGAACTGATATCGATGATTATAGAATCACTGGTAGAGGAGGTAAAGGAGTAAAGACTCTGAGCGTTACAGAAAAGACAGGCACACTGATTTCTATGAAAGACGTAACCGATGAAAATGATCTGATGATCATAACCAAACTAGGCATAACCATTCGTATGAAGATGGAAGATGTAAGAGTAATGGGAAGAGCCACCCAAGGAGTTAGGCTCATAAAAGTAAGAGACAAAGACGATATCGCATCTGTGGCAAAAGTGCCTAAAGTAGACCATGAAGAATTTGATGAAAATGAATCTGAAGAAGATACGGACACAGATACTGCAGCAAACAGTGAAGAGAATGAAACAAATACAGAAGAGAATGAAGATTAAATTCAGCTATACACTCGTAGTAATAGCCCTGTTTTCAGGGGTAAGCACAATGGCCCAGAAGTTTAGTGTGGAATCCATGAAAATGGAATTGGATCCTACAAAACCCGATGGAGACAGAAATTTTGATGATCTAGTAAAGTGGGCTGAAGAGACCGCAGTGCATCCAAAAACGGCCAATGATCCTAAAATGTGGTACTACAGAGGGCTTACTTTTTTGAAGGTGTCTGCCATGGAAAATGAACTAAGTAAAAAGTATCCTAACGCTATGGATTTAGCATTTGAGGGCTTCACTAATGCTATAAAAACGGATACCAAAAACAAGGTAACTAAATTAGCTGAAGGTAATTTACTTAATGTAGCAATCGGCTTTTACAATGAAGGATATGTAGCCTACAATGCAAAAGACTATGCTACTGCATACACTGCATTTGGGAAAGCACTACCACTGATGAAGTACGATACGGATAATCAGCTTAAACGTAATAACTTAACCTCAGAAGTATTGGAGCAAATGATGGCTTATAGTGCTATGAATAATGGCGAAGATGAAAAAGCAATAAAAGCTCTTAATAACTTGGTCAACAATGGAAGCACAGATCCTGCTATCTATACAAATCTGGCTAACTTGCAGATGAAAATGGGTGATACTACCGCTGCGTTGGCTACCATCACAGAAGGTAAGGAGATGAATGAAGGAAATGCGGACCTTACTAACCTCGAATTGAACACCTACCTGAGACTAGGAAGGAGCAAGGAGTTGATAGAGAAGCTGAACATTGCCATTGAAACCGACCCTTCCAACACCTTATACTACCAGGCTAGGGGAGACGCTTTTGAGCGTTTTGGTGACACAGAAAAGGCTCTAGCAGACTATGCGAAATGCATAGAAATAGACCCTGAATATTATGATGCTTACTATAACAGAGGTGCGTTGTACTTAAATAAAATTGGAGCTATCGTGGAAGAACTTGACGGTGAGTATAAGCCCAGTATTATACAGGCCAAAGAGGTAGAAATCAATCAGTGGTATGTAAAAGCCATCGTAGAATTTGAAACTGTTTTCGAAGGAAACGATGATATGCCTGTTGAAGAAAAAGTAGACCTTGCAGGTACAATGAAGAAAATTTATGCTCGTCTAGAGAAAATGGACAAGTATGCTGAAATGAAAGCATTTGTAGAAGCTAATAAATAGCAGTATGAGAAAGGGAGTCTTAGGTACTCCTTTTCTTTACAATCTATTAGTTAACATAATATAAATTATAGGCAACATGCAACTGATTTGCTTATACATACTATTCAACTAATTTTGTCCTATGTCAAAATCACCAGTTCTAACCCAAGTTAACGTCTTCAAAATAATCAGTTACTTAGAGGGTATATCGTACTTAATACTCCTTTTCATAGGTGTTCCTATGAAGTACATTGCAGGTGATCCAAGTATCGTAAAAGCTGTCGGAATGCCTCACGGCGTACTATTTATTGTCTATATTTTCATGGCTATCGTTGTTCGCCAAAAATTAAAATGGAATACACTGTCATTTATTATTGTTTTAATTGCCTCAGTTATACCCTTTGGAACATTTTATGTAGATAAAAAATATTTATAATCCGCTGTGATTTTGCAGATCAATTCGTCTTAAAGAACTGGTCTTTCAGCTAATATTAAAAAAATATAAAATTACAACAACACTCATTCAATGGTGGGCTATTTTGGTTTAAATTTGACGTTCAATGGCAATTTTAGAAGGACTAATACTTGGCTTACTCACTGCATTTCTTCTAGGTCCGGTATTTTTTACACTACTTAAAAATGCTATACAGTTTGGCAGAAATGCGGGCATGGCTACTGCTTTAGGTATAATTGCCAGTGATGTCATCGTAATAAGCATATGTTTCTTTGCTACAGACTCTCTCCTAGAATCTATTAAAACAGAACCTATCGTTAAGCTAATTGGAGCTTCCATTTTACTTTTTATGGGTATTCGCTTTATGTTTTGGCCATCTTCAAATATCGCTAAAAGTACCAAAACTAACCAAAGCGGATACTTGGGCTATGTTATTCAAGGTTTCTTAGTCAACGGAGTCAATCCCTTTGTTTTTGTCGTATGGATTGGGTATATCACCATTGGGAAAAACAGTTACAGCGGAAATGAACTCATTCTGTTTTTAGCTTTCATCCTAGTTGGCATACTTGTAACTGACATTGTTAAGTCTTTTCTAGCTCACCGTATTAGACCCTATCTGAGGCCTGTATACCTAAAAAAAGCGTATCAGATCATTGGTTTTGTGCTTGTTGGGTTTGCTTTACGGCTTATAATGATGGCAGTAAAATAGGTAAGATAATAGTACTTCTACAAAGAAACTATTATTCCTATTGTTTATTTACCCCATACGCGGTTCCAAAGAGTGTTGAAAATTTTACGAATGAACGCACTATTTGCTTTGGGACGTTTTTCTTCTATTTCCAACATTCCTTCATCCGATTTTATCAGCTTATATCCAAAAGTATAGGTCGGCTTGTCTCCTATATACATGGGACCATATCGAGCGTCACTGTACACCAATGTGTCTGGATTATCATCATTAATTACGTACCAACCCTTGGAAATATGCACTAATCTAGTTAATACTTCTTCGCTACTATATTTTTCTACTAGCTCATGGTTATTATTAATGACCTTAAAATCAACTGATTTATCAGAATCAAATATGGAGTATAGCCCGGAATAAAGTACGGTATCTCCATCTGCTGTAGCACTCCACAAGAATGTATTCAGTGGTGTAGGTACTGTAGTAAGTCTGGTATATTCTATACCTTTCGCTGCAAGACTATCTTCGAACACTCCGTATGTATACCATTTTGCTCCAAGAGACCAAAGCATATAGAGGCTACTTATAGCAATCCCGGTCCAATTGAGTATTTTTCGGGCACGAGATTCTCTATTGTAGCACATAGCTACTAGTACAAAAAGTAGAAACGGCACCGTATATAAAGGATCAATGACAAAGATGTTATTCCATGCCAGTTTATAGGGCAATGGCCAAAGAAGTTGTGTTCCCCATGTCGTATGGCAGTCAAGTAAAGGATGTGTTATAAGACTCCAAAAAAAAAGTTGGGTCCACTCCCACTTTGTTGCTCCGTTCCTATCATATGTATTTTTTATAATAAAAAATAGGCATAACAAATACGCTGCGGATAACATCCCAATAATGACAAGATTATCTGAATTTATAACAGGATAAGCGAGGATAATGCCAACAAACGCAGCGAGAAGAAGTTTCTCCTTCCTAACCAATATCCAAGCCAATATGGGTGCGAAAACGATACTGAAAAAAATACTATGTGAGAAACCTCTATGCAGTTCATTCGCAGTGAGAGAGTCAAAAAAAAGGGATTGGTATACATCTAAATCGGGTAGTGTGCCAGCTATAGCACCCCATAACATTGCTTTGTTTCCAACCTTTTTACCAAGTACAACTTCCCCTACGGCTGCTCCCAATACAATCTGTGTCAGTGAATCCATTTATTCGTTGTAATATTCCGCCTTAAAAGGCCTTCTTTGATCAAATTTACTCGGTTTTAAGTTCTGAATAAACGGTCTGAGAAGTGCATTAGTCACCTTATTACGATGCTTGGCATAAAACTTCATTTCTACAGGCTGAGCTCCTACTCCACTTTTGATTTCCTCAGCAGTTCTTCCTATTTTTACGTATTGCACGCTACTCTCTATTCCTTGTTTTACAAAATCGTAAAGCATTCTTTGATACACCGCATAGTCTTGATTATAGTCGTAGTCTAATCCAATAAAATTGCCATCAAAAATATTATTAAACATAGTCGCAGTACTAAAACCAATGAGCTTACTCTCTAAATAATATCCCCTAAAAAAGAAATCATCTCCCAAGGCTTTTTTCATGGCAAATAATGTACTAGCATTTAGCCTGCCAAAGCTAAAATTTGCTTTATCTACAATAGTATTATACAACTCATCTACCTGTTCTATTCGTTGTTCGTCTGGAGAACCATCAAAATCTACAATGTCTAAAGACGCTGACTTACGAAGTACCTGCATAGCTTTTGTTCTAAATTTAGAATTCATCGCAGACAAGTAGTCTTCAAATGATTTCCAAGACTCATCTAACCTCAAAATCATATTCACATCTATATCTACTTCACTAAATCCACTTGCTTTAAAATCATCTGAGGTATCAAACGATTCTGGCCAAAATTCTTTGATCAGCGTGACGGCTATTTTATTTCCTTCTGTACTCTCGCGTAAGTTTACTTCGTCTTGTGCTTTATTTACAAGACCGCATATTGTATCCCTATCCACATCTGAATTAAAAAGGAAACCATTTTCTCCAGTAGCAAAAGCATTCCCACAGATTAATATCTTTACATCTATAGACTTGATTATACTTTTTGGTAGCATTCCTCCCATACGTTCAGAGAGGGCTTTCACATTTATCTCACTTGATGTAATCGGGATGATTTGGCAATATGCTATTCCCAAAAGGACACTATCTGTAGAGAAAAATTGAATATAGTGGAACTGGGTATGTTTCAACCCTTCTTCTAACGTTCGTAAATATTGGCTTGTGAGATAGACATTTCTATCTCCTACAATTTTATCCCAATCACTATTTACTTGATTTATACTTGTGCAAAATTGGGTGTTATTGTGGTCTACAGTACGCCGTACCGCTTTGTGTATTTCTATCAAGTTTTATTTTTTTAATATCTCTTGTATATGTCCATCTAAAACACCGAAAATCTTGTCTTTGTTTTCAGTGACGTCATATACAACCTTTAGATCTTTATCTATAACCAATACTTGCGGAAAGTGTTTTGTTAGCCCTGTTTTCAACTGATCACTATATGCTTTGGCATTTACTACATGCTGAAAATTGAAAGGAAATCGTTTTAGCGACTTGCTTACCGTTGCTTCGTCTTCGTCGCTCAACGCTATAAAGTTAACCGCTTTATTGTCCTTATATTTTTCTACCAAATTATTGAGCTCAGGTATCTCACGTATACAGTCTCCACACCACGTGGCCCATACACAAACTACAGTAGCTTCACCTTTCAATGACTCTTGCGTTATCAGCTCACCATCTAACGTAGTGAACCTAAAGTCTGGGATGACATTACCATCATTTGTATTACAGGCAAAAAACAACATAGCCCCTATTATAGTTAGTGTTTTATTCATTAAATAATGTTCAATGGTATGTTAATCTTAACGAATAAGAGACTAAAAATCGACAAACAATCTTCGTTTTCGTCTCATTAAGAGTTGAACAGTATTTTATTCTCTTAATAGATGTATTTCACCATTCAAGAAGAACCATCTTGTTTGCTTCGGATTAGTAAATCTCACTTTGTAGACATACACACCTTGTTGTACAGGTGCTCCCTTATAAATACCATTCCATCTATTATTTACATCTGAGCTTTCAAATATGCGTTCGCCCCATTTATTGTAGATTTCCATTTGCATTTGGCTTACCCCAGCAGTAACACCTGCTAACCCAAAAAAATCGTTTAGTCCATCACCGTTAGGAGTGAAAGAATTTGGTGTGTACACATATAAATCGGCGTTGACATATATACGTTTTGTCGTATCGTGCTCACAACCATTACCATCCACAATACTCAGTGTTACTATGTAAGAGCCGGAATCATTAAAATTGTGAGACGCTAGAGAATCGCTATATACTGTACCATCACTTATGTCCCACTCCCAATCAGTTATATTTCCTTTTGATCTGTTTTTAAATGTGACAAAATCTGTGAGGGTACTTGGTTCTTTAGGTGAAAAAGAGAAGTCTGCTACTGGATTATTAAACACTCTAATACCGTTTGATAGCTGGACACTGTCTTTACAACCTTTATCACTCTCTCCTACAACTTTTTGGGCATATATTCCTGGTGAGCTATACGTGTGAGACGAGTCAGAAGTGGCATTACTCCCATCTCCCCACTGGTATGTAAACGAACGTATTGAACCTTTTCCTATGCTGGATGTACTTTGTATTACTACGTCTAATGGAACACAACCACTGTCTACAGATAAAGTGAATGAAAGAACAGGCAGTGGGTGCACTGCAACCGTATTGTTCAACGTGTCTCTACATCCTCTATTACTCTCGACAATTAGCTCTACAGCATAATTGCCATCTGTAGCAAAAATCGGATTAATAGAAGCAGCGGTATATGCAGTGCCATCAACTAACCAAGACAGATTATCAACTGATCCTGTCACCACGCTAGAGGTGCTTGTGAGTGTATTGTTATCGCCAAGGCACATATTGGCTTGAGTATAGGCACTTATCGGTAGTGGGTGTACCAACGCCAATTTTTGAATACTATCCAAACAACCATTGTCTGCTGACACAATTAATTTTATGGTCCTACTTCCAGATACACCACTGGTTATTGTAGGATTCTGGTCAGACGAAGTGACTACGTTATCACTATACCATGTATAACCACTTATGACTGCTGGTGCTGTTATAGTACTATTCTCTACAGGCTGTATTAATTGTCCTTCACAAATTCCGGTCACCAAAAAATTTGGATTAGGCTTAGCTTTGGTAACAAAACTATCCTGCTTAGAGAGTAAACATCCGTTTTTTGTAACCACTTTCAGTGTCACTATCGATTTACCCAAAACACCGTAAAGTGCTCTAACTTCTGATTCTGTAGCAATTGTACTACCATATTTCCAGGAATAAGTACTGAAGCTATCTAATCCAAGAACCGTATCAGCGGTAATTATTAAACTATCGTTTTCACAAATATCTTGCAGGTTTAGCCTAGTTATCTCTGGAAATGTAACAAGCACTTGTATTGTAGTATCCGTAACACACCCTTCATCTGTAATAATAGAAAGGTTTACATCTTTAATACCTCCCAAAGCATATGCATTTCTTGGATTTTGGTCCAAAGAAGTATTTCCGTCTCCAAAAATCCAAGACGAACTATACGTACCCGATGAGACATTTGACCTATCTGTAAACACAGTACTATCGCCCAAACACGTATTAGCAAAAGAGAAGTCAGGTGTTGCCAATGGGTGTACATTGATCGTTTGCGTTAATGTATCTCTACAGAAACTGTCTTGTTCCATTACCAAAGAAATATTGTACGATGATGCGGTAGTGAAGGTGTCTGAATAATTATACGTATTCGCAAAGCGGTTTACGTCTGATGTGTACCAAAAGGTATCGGTGAAATAACCCCCATCTAAGACGGTAGTGTTAATGAAGTTATGGCCAAAACCAAGACACGTATCGTTGAAGATAAAATCAACTTTAAAACGTGGATATTTATAAAAATATTTTTGAAACTGGTTGGTACAGCCACTATCAGAGGTTACTGTAAGGGTTGCAAACTGCTGACCAGAATCTGCATAAAATACAGATGGATCTTGGTCCGAACTAACCGTTCCATTGCTAAATTCCCAAAGCCACGTATTAATGTTACCCGAAGCCACAGTTGAAGTATTTATGAGGTTGGATGTATCAAAAAAGCAAACATCAGAAACAGTAAAGTCAGCAACGGGAATTGGGCTGACTACTAATGAATCTATAAAGGTATCTCTGCACTGATTATTGGTTATGACCTCCATCCTAACTTCAAACTTGCCTGAAGTATCAAATATATTTGACGTGGTGTTTCCGTATTTTAAACCGGTTGTACCTTGGATACTCCAGATGGATACAAGTTTAGTTTCAGGAGAAGGAATTACACTTTGATCGGTAAAAACGGCAATTAAACTATCACATAGATTGGATGTTGCAATGCGTGCATCTGGTTTCCCAAATATGCTTACCTCGATAAATGCAGAATCATAATCTGAACATCCATCAAAAGAAGATTTATAGGTGTACAACCTAGCTTGAAAAGTGCCCGTATCTGTATACAAGTGTGATGGATTCTGAACTGAATCTATAGACCCATCACCAAAATCCCACTCCCATCTAACAACCGTATATTCCGCAGACCCAGTGAAATTTGTTAGCCTGCCTATACAGCTGGTTACTTTGTTTATCTGAGTACTATTGGTTACCTCTGCTACGGCGGTAAGATCCTTTACATTCGCTCCTGCAGCGTAACCATAACTCTCGTATCTTCCTTCGCCATATGCCGTTGCAATGAATCCTTCATCAGCCGTTAACCTATGATTACCACTCGATACTGAGATTCGAGCATAGCTATAATACGTATTATTGGGTACCGTTGTAAACGATGCCGTAGCTCCATCAACCCTAAAGGTACTAGACGCAAAACCCGGCATCACTATGTTGATATAATGATTGTCGATGTCAAAATAACTACTACTGTACACAGTAATGTCCTTTAAGGTTTGTTCTAAAGGATTTAGGATGGTCATAGAAGGATCTCCTAGACTGTTTCTTCCTCCATCGCATCGAGCCGTTCTTTGGTACTGAACAGCCATTACGGGCTTATTACTTTGACAACTTCTAATAGCAGATTCATCACTAATTTGAGCAAACTCTCCTTTGTTAATATTAAATACATCTGGTGCACCAGATGCTTTAAAAACGACTACTTGCGTACCATTTTCTTTAGCGATAAATCTAAAATCATCTCCGTTTCTTCCTAAAGCAGGTACTAATACAAAACTTTTACCCCAAGAGTTAACAGGATACATTTGCTCATATAGATTATCCCCAGAGTTGAAACCACCTGAACAATTGCTCCCAACACGTGCATAAGAACTCCCAGTAAACACTGCAATCCTTCTGCAGTTTGCTGTAGCACCCGTATCAATAACCTCAAAAGATGTTCCTGTTACATCATCAGAGAGGGATGCTCCAAAACCATATCCTTGGTATATTTCTCCCTCATCTAACGTAACTACATAAGGAGTATTGGCTGGTACTGAACCCGTACTGGCAGTTGCACTACCTTTTTGAATCGCTATTTTGGGTGATATTTTAACTTTTGTATCATCTTGAGTGCTTACAATAAGAAAGGTACTTCTACCTCGAGAGCTAGAAGCTGAACTTTGATAATAGGAAGCAGCAAAATAGTCCTTACCTAAGGTCCTAGTTGGTAAAACCAGTGTTGCATCTGACTGATTGCCGAGATACTGGTGTGCGTATACCACAATATTATCATCGGATACTATTTTCACACCTTTAGCTGAAATACAATCTGAGCAACCGTTATAAGCCACTGAGCTGGGTATGGTAACGATAGTGAGATTGTTGGATGTCACGGTAAATGTTTTAGACCAACTCTGACCGGGTACGCTTACAGTACCACTTGTATTAGAGTCTGAAGTAATATACAGAGAATGGCCGGCACTGGAACCCTCATAATGAAACATAAACCCAACCCAAAATTCTTTTCCTTTGTTGGACTTAGATTGAGCATTAGAAGAAATGCTTAAACCTACAATTGTGAAAAGAATCAAGAAGAATCTTATGGAACTCAATACAGATATTTTACGTCGCATAACATTTTGATGTATTTAAAGCGAAATAAAGACAAAAAAATCGTATTGACTATGTCATTTTTACACATTTTTCCAAAATGCAGGAGTCAGAATGATGAGTACAGTGAAGAGCTCTAACCTACCTAGAAGCATAAGAAATGAGAGAAACAACTTTACTCCGTCAGAAAAGAAGGAAAAATTATGGGAAGGATCTACTCCACCTATTCCTGGACCAATGTTTCCTAAACAAGCAATACTTGCCCCTGCGGATGTCATAATATCGTGGCCAAAAGCAGTCAGTACAAGTGCACCACATATAAAAGTAAACAGGTAAATGAAAAAGAAAGCGAATACGTTATACACCGTCTTTTGTTCTAAGCTTTTCCCATTTATTCTTACCGGTATTACCCCTCTGGGGTGCAGCAATCGTTTGAACTCAATGTACCCATTTTTCAAAATTATAAGATGCCTTAGAATCTTTAAGCCGCCGGAAGTAGATCCTGCACTACCTCCAGTAAACATTAATAAAATAATGAGCATATACGCAAATGGAGCCCAAATTGCATAGTTTGCTGTAGAAAAACCAGTAGTTGTTACGATGGTAACAACCTGAAAAACTGCGTATCTAAAACTCTCTTCCAAACCGCGTTCTGTAGTGCCAACCAAAGTAACCGTAATAACAAGTGTAAAAACCACGACTATGCCCAAATAGGTTTTAAACTCTTCGTTACTAATAATCTTATGAAATACTCCTTTTACGATAAAATAAAGCATACTAAAATTGATGCCACCAACCAACATAAAACCGGTGATAATATACTCTATCTGGGGCGAATTAAATGCTGCAATACTTGCATTCTTTGTACTAAATCCACCTGTACTCATTGTGGTAAAAGAGTGATTTACAGCATCCAACCAGCTCATTCCCGCAAGTTTTAGTAATACGGTTTCACAAGCAGTAAGCAACACATAAATAATCCAAAGTCTTTTAGCGGTATCGGTAATTTTAGGGTGAATCTTGCCACTACTTGGACCCGGAGCTTCGGCCATAAATAACTCTACTCCCCCAACACCAAAAAGAGGTAGTAAGGCAATTGTAAGCACGATTATTCCCATACCTCCAATCCATTGTGTCATACTACGCCACAGCATTAGACCCGCAGGTAAGGATTCTATGTCATTGAGAATAGAAGCTCCTGTTGTCGTATATCCACTTATCGTTTCGAAAATAGCAGATGGGAAACTGCAAATAGCTCCACTCAGCAAAAAAGGTACAGCTCCTGTTAACCCTAGTATTATCCAACCAAAAGTCACCACAAGGTAACCATCTCTCTTAGACAACTCTCTCTTTGTTTTGCGGGTCAAAAACCAAATCAGAGCACCTAGATTTGCACTAATAGCCGCTGAAATTAGAAGATCATTGAAGTCTCCTGATTCTTGTATCCAACATACAGGCAGTATACTTGCCATAAATATGCCATTGAGGATCATCAATAGACCCAAAATATGAAATATTGCTCTGAAGTGAAACATCCCCTTAGCTGAAATGCTCTAGTGTTTTCTTAATGCACGATGGCAATGCAAAAATCACGACCTTGTCATTGGCCATTATTTGAAAGTCTGGCTCGGCAATCCAGGCTCCATTATTTCGTATTATCCCACCTATGGTGGCATCTTTTGGCAACTGCATCTCTCCTATTGGCACTTTCGTTGCTTTGGCATTCTCGCTTACATGTATTTCTATTACCTCAGCATCTAATCCATGTATACCCGCAATATTAATAATATCTGCTTGTCTTACATACCTGAATATGTTGTTTGCTGCAATGAGTTTTTTATTGATAAGTGTATCAATACCAATGGTTTGTGACAGATTTATATAATCCATATTCTCTACCATGGCTATTGTTTTTTCTACGCCATGATTTTTGGCAACCAAACAACTCATTATGTTGGTTTCCGAATTCCCTGTTACAGCAATAAATGCATCCATATCTGATATGTTTTCATCTTCCAATAGGTGCACATCGTGACCATCGTCGTTTATGATGAGCGTTTCAGGCAAATCATCTGCTAACTCATTGCATCTCTCCGTATTAGATTCTATGAGTTTAACATTCTTCCTACGACTGATCTTTTTGGCAGTATTGTATCCCACATTGCCGCCTCCCATTATCATGACGTTTTTTACTTCATGTTTGGTCTTTCCAGATACTTCTCTAATCTGTTCTATACCTGCAGGCAAACACAGGAAAAATACGTGATCATTCTCTTCGTACACAAAATCGTCATCTGGAATAATGGGTTCACCACTGCGTTCTATGGCGATGGTCTTGTAGTATTTTTCCTTATTGTACTCTTTGCACGCGTTTACAGTCTTATTTATAAGCTTACTTTCCTTTTGCAAGTAGACACCCAAAAGCGTGAGTTTACCAAATTCGAAATCGAAGGCATTACTGAATGAAGATCGTCTTAAGAGTCGTATGATTTCTTTTGAGGCTAAATCCTCCGGACTAATGATAACATCAATACCCATCCCTTCTAGGTCAAGTCTATCGCGTAGTTTTAAAAATTCCGAATTATTTACACGTGCTATTGTCTTTTTAGCACCCAGTTGTTTTCCTAAAGTAGCAATGGTAAGGTTGGTGGTTTCTGATGAGGTAACTGCTATGAGTAAATCTGCCTCTGAGATTCCCGCCTTATCCAGTATGCTCAACGAATAAGCACTTCCATGTACCGTGAGTAGATCCATCTCAGCATCAGCACGGTGTAGCACTTTGGCCCGTGTATCTATTAAAACTATGGAATGTGACTCCTTGGTAAGTAACCTCGCAAGGTGATACCCAACTTCTCCGCCTCCAGCGATTAATATTTTCATAAAAGCGGTGCAAATGTATAGTTATTCATATCGAAGTTAACTACACAAGCTTATTTTGTGTCTATCACCGCCATTACTGCTCTAGCAGAGGCTATTTTCTTCCTTACACCATCTTTCACAACAAATACCTCTCCAGTAGTAAATACCATTTTTTTTCCTGGTTTCTCTACTTCACCGATGGCTAGTATGGTATCTCCATCTCCCGGATGCAAGTAATCTACACTAATGTTTGCTGTAACCACACCCTTATCTACTGGCATAAGAGTATATGCGGCAAAACCCATGACTATATCCAGTATTGTTGCAGAAACTCCACCGTGTATAAAGCCATACTGCTGCAAGTGTATTTTTTCTATAGGCATCTCTCCTACTATTTTGCCTGCCTCTATCTCAGACAAATCAAAACCCATATAATGCATAAAGTGCTGCCCGCTTAGACGCTCCCTTATTTTCTTTTTAAAATTCGGATCTTTTGATTGAAACTCGTCCATTGATCGGACAAATATAATACCGCAGACTATTGCATCAAGGGAATGGCACCAGTAATCCTGCGATAGCCTACAGTAGCTGTTAGGTTGAATAAACATGTATTAGAACCAAACAGATTACCGACAAGCTACTTAGTAGGTATTGAGTTACAGAATCTCTTACATCTCAGCAGGCATATTGCACAAATAGCAATCTCAAAATGTCAACTCTTCATAGGCTCCTCTCAACTCTCCATAAGCGTGTCTTTGGCCTAGTCGCTTAGTTACAGCTAAACCTTGTTGGTAAATTTTCTCTGCTTCATCGTCTTCACTTATACGTTCATACAATTTACCTAAATGGTAGTACGTTGCAAAATAATCAGGTTGCTTTGCTACCAGATTCAGATATAGCAGTAGTGCTTCATCATCATTACCAAGAGATACATGCTCTGTTGCAAGAGCATAGAGCAAAAAAGCATCTTCTGGTGTTTCATTTAAAAAGGTTTTAATCTGCTCTATTCTGGCGTTACTTGACATCTTTTTCAGCTATTTATCCGTACTTTTGTGCTCCAATTTTAATACAATTTTTTAGAATGAAAATATTAGTATGCGTGAGTGTAGTACCAGATACTACTACCAAAATCACTTTTACCGATGGAGATACAAAGTTTAATAAGGCTGGTGTTCAGTTCATAATAAATCCATATGACGAGCTGGCTCTAACTAGAGCGTTAGAATTAACTGAGGCTAGTGCAGGTTCTGTTACCGTAATCACAGTAGGAGAAGCAGATGCAGATCCTATCATTAGGAAAGCCCTAGCTATGGGTGCTGGTGATGCTATTCGTGTGGACGGAAGTGCTAAAGACGGAATGTACGTTGCAGCTCAAATAGCCGAACAGGCAAAACTAGGGGAATATGACTTGGTGCTCACCGGTCGTGAGTCTATAGACTACAACGGAGGACAAGTACAGGGTCTTGTAGCAGAAATGCTCGAATGGCCGGTCATAAATGTGGCTACCTCTATAGATGTGGCAGATAATATAGTGACTGCGACTAGAGATATAGATGGTGGTAGAGAAACGGTATCTGCACCGCTACCCTGCGTAGTGAGTGCTCAAAAAGACCTATGCGAGCCCCGTATACCAAATATGAGAGGCATCATGCAAGCACGTAGCAAACCATTGAACGTTGTGGCTGCGACAGATAAATACGACTACACAAGCGTTGCTAAGTATGAACTTCCTCCTGTAAAAGGCGGCGTGAAGATGATAGATGCAGCAGATGCAGAGCAATTGATAGATATATTACACAACGAAGAAAAATTATTTTAGGAGATGGCAGTAATAGTATACGCAGAAAGCGATAACGGACTATATAAGAAATCAAGTTTTGAGGCTGTAACCTACGGCAAAGACTTGGCAAATAAACTAGGCACAACTTGTTTGGCTGTTTCTATAGGAAGCAAAGGAGCCGAAAATTTAGGGACATTTGGTGCAGACAAGCACATGCACGTAGAAAATGACGTTCTAGCTACGTTCAATCCCCAAGCATACTCCAAGGTGCTTAGTGAAGTTTTTGAGGGTCATAACGGGAGCGTATTAGTGTTATCTCAGACATATAACGGAAAGTCCATTGCTCCTCTTTGTGCAGTAAAACAAAACGCTGCACTAGTAACAGGGATAGTGGATATGGCAGATACCAATGGAGGCTTTACAGTAAAGAAAACTACTTTTTCGAGTAAAGCCATTGCTCATGTAAGTATTAAGCAGGATAAAAAAGTACTTACTGTTATACCCAACTCATACAAGATAGCGAGAGATGGTGACGATGTAAGTGTTGAAGAAGCGACTACATCTGTGATAGATGGAGATGTAAATAGCGTCGTAATATCAATCAATAAAGAAACCGGCAAAGTGCCTTTGACTGAAGCAGAACTTGTAATCTCAGCAGGTAGAGGCCTAAAAGGGCCAGAAAACTGGAATCTGGTAGAGGATTTGGCGGCTGCACTCGGTGCCGCTACTGCTTGCAGTAAGCCAGTAAGTGACATGGAGTGGAGACCCCACAGTGAGCACGTTGGACAAACGGGCATCACAATAGTGCCGAATCTGTATATTGCAGCAGGAATATCTGGAGCGATACAGCACCTGGCTGGTGTAAGTAGCAGTAAGGTCATTTGTGTAATAAACACAGATCCAGAAGCTCCATTTTTCAAAGCCGCAGACTACGGAATTGTAGGAGATGTATTTGAAGTATTACCGAAATTACTCAAGAGAGTAAAAGAAGTAAGAGGTCAGTCCTAACTCTTTAGATTCAACTATGGACGAAAAAATACAGCTTAATATAATTGGTCTCACCGCTGGTCATTCTCAACGCAATAGCTACACCCTTATACTGGGTGAAGACGAAGGTGTCCTTAAATTACCCATAGTAATTGGCAGTTATGAGGCTCAGTCTATCGCATTGATTATAGAAGGATTATCTCCACAGCGTCCGCTCACACATGATCTAATGTTTGAAACAATGACCAAATTTGGTATCGAAATAACAGAGGTAGTCATTGATAATTTAAAAGAAGGTGTTTTCTATGCAAAATTAATAACCGTGCAAAATGGTATAGAGCATGCCATAGATTCGCGTACAAGCGACGCTGTTGCACTTGCATTAAGAGCAAAATGCAATATTTACACCTACAAAAACATACTGGATGATGCTGGTGTGGAGTACGAAAATCAGGATGATGAACTGGATGAACCCAGCCACATAGCCGAAGAAAACGTGAAACCTGAAGAACAGAACAGTTTGAGTACCATGACAGTCCACCAGCTTAATAACGAGTTAGAAAAAGCTATTCAGGTAGAGGATTACGATCGTGCCGCATTACTTCGTGACGTTATTAATACACGTAAATAAAATTACCTAATACCGATTCTTTGATGGCCTACACTACTCTATAACAATCTTATAGTTTACTAAGGTGCCGTCAAACTGAGCTACCTGCAATAGGTATACTCCAACACTTAGGGCCTTGGTATCTATACGTACGTCGCCTTGTACTTTGGATTTGGAAACCACCTTGCCTGATACCGTTTTGAGCTCATAGCTGTAAGCAGCATTGCTGTTAGCCGTGATATGCACTGCGTCTGTTGCTGGATTAGGATAAATCTCCCAATTAGCCTGAACTACTCTTGTTACACTTGTCTTATCGTCTTCTTTACCATAAATAAAGCTTAGTGCCCCTGAACGTTGTGATCTGTCTATATCGTATGTGGCGGATACAAAATTGGTAAGTATCACTGCGTCGAACAATTCAATATCGTCTATATACCAACCTTCAGCTGCGGCACCACCGTCACTCGCTAATCTAAATCGAATATCTATAGATTCACCAGCAAATAAGCTTAAATCTATAGTAGACGTGAGAAAAGAATCACTATTTCCAGAAAATGCATTCCTACCGGAAATAGCACTTGCAGGATTAATTTGAATTTCATCATTGTACCCGTTTTCTATAAAAAATGGGCCAGCATCTGTCCAAATACCGTCTACTCCTATTTCTACAACTGCACCATCCCATGTTTTCTCTGTAATGTACCAATGAGAGAAGCTTAAAACAGGGCTACTTAAATCCGTCAAATTAAATGATCTAGAAAGAGTGTAGTCACTCTCAGACTCTTCATTCACGGCGTACCAGCTACTTGCACCGCTATTTCTCCGAGTAGAAGTGATACTAAAACCATTGGCTCCGGCCGCCGCATTTGTCGTCCAATTATTGCTTCCATTTTCTATGTCATCTTCAAAAATAACCGTAGTCCATTGCTTGAAATTTGGCACGACTCTATACGTGCATATCAATGAATCATTGGATTGCAAGCTGTCTATTCCCAATGTGATTATTCCATTGGCAAAAGTTGCTCCGCAACTCAAGCTCGCAATATCTAAAGTCACGTTATTGTCTAATGTATCTAATAAAATGATATTCTTAATTGTCCTTTGTGTCTTGTTAGCAGCACCAATGGTGTATATCAAGCTACTATCGTTATCAGCTTCTCGTGGTGCTGTTTTAGACAAGACGATATCTCCTAGCAAATAGGACGGAATACTAAAATCTTCTTGCCCATCACTTCTATCATCACTGCTTCCTTGATCTGCATCTGCTCCCAAACCTCGCCTAGCAAATACTTGCCAAATGAGCAGTTCGTTTTTTCCATTATTGTTTAACTTGTCTGCCAGTATAATTGCATCTCTTCCGTCTTCAAATCCGGGATTACAGTTTTGCAATTTGAGTGCGTCTATGACAAGCTGAATGGTCATATTATTACCACCAGTACCTCTATATATGTCTGCATCGTAACCATGTTTTTCAATCATAGCCCAGTATAAATCCCACAACATACTGCACCAGACACTACCTACTCCATGAGGCACAGAAAAAGTCTTAATATCGTCATATGTATAGGGACTACTAGTCATTCGGGTAGAGTACGGGTAGGGCCTTATGCCTCCACCTGTCACAGCTTCATTCGTCACATATGTCCCTATTCCTCTAGAGTCAATACCGGAGTCTCCTGATTCATGCGTCATCACCAAACCAAAGAAGTCACTCCAACCTTCACCCATTTGCTCTTCGTTACTAAGGCAACCGCTAGCAGCAGGCCCACCAGTAAGCCTATTGCTTATTCCATGACCAAACTCGTGAGCTATCACTCCATTATCAAAATCGGAGTCGAATGTACTTGTCGCTACCACACTAGAGTCGTATAAACTCACACTTACTGGTTGCGTAGCGAGCAAATTCTTTATAGCTATACCGTCCGTATTACCAATTAGTATACTAGGTATGTTGATTGTGTTATCCGCACCTCCCATTAATATAGGATTATTGTCATCGCTGTATATAACTACTGCAATAGCTCCTGCATCTTGGGCATTTTTTACCTTTACCGTAAAAGTACAGCTCCTACGTTCTATCAAAGCAATATTACCGTTAATAACCGCAGCATTGATTAACGACTGACAACCTTTATCTGATTCTGCAGATCCATCCTGTACAAGTACCAGATTACCAGTAATAGGTGTCCCGGTTAGTTGAGGTCCAAAGGATGCTCTATTGCTGCTTTTCTTACCACTGATAGTGCTTGGAGCGTTAACCTGAAAATAGTCGCTTGGAGCTGAAGTATTCCACAGAAACATCTGCATTCTTGGACTTATCCCATCTGGAGGAGTAGCCATATTTGCATTATTTGTACCACTACCGTCTTGAGCATCCGCGTTTACATGGTCGTTGCCAAGTCCACCATTACCATAATTATTTACTTGAAAGTTCCCAGATTGCTCATCAAAACCGTAGTGCCACCATACATCATGAAGCACATTGTTCCAATAAAAAAGATTGGTAATAGCTGCGTCGGTATATAATGCTGCACTTTGATTTATATCAAACGCATTATTAAACGTTAGCGTGCTGCCTCCATCTGGGCTTGTACCCGGTATATTATCATCGTCCTTATCTTCACTCGCATACACATTATTCCCACGTGTAATGCTATACTCAGGTCCTGATGCCCCATTCGTATCATGCCAACCATAAGGTGATGCGTCTGCATCATCTGGATTGAGAACAATGGTTCTAACACCGTGATTAGGACTCTCTGTAGGCATTGCAAAAACGTTGTAAGATGAACTTGTTGTCATTTTGTACTTTACGGTAATACCCGTTTGCAAAGGAGCATAAGGAAGATGTGTAGTACTTGCTTTTCCAAAAGAATGGAGCTGACAGGAAACTACCCAATCGTTCTGATTTAATATAGCACCATTACTCGCATCTATTCTGGTATTAAACCAATGTTTGTGATCTTTTTCATAAAGAGAGACATTGTAAGCAGGTACCACAACCTTTCCTACAAGTATCCACAGTTTCTGCAATTTGATCGTTTCATCCGATAAAACAGAATTATTCAACTCATAGAACCCAGGAGAGAGTTCTTGCACATCTGAAATAGCCACTTTAGTCTTCGTTTTAACCAAAACATTAAGTGCTTCTGAAGCAGAGAAGCCAAAACGTTCAGATTGGATCAGATTTTCAACGTTCACAATGAAATTCTGTCTTACCTGAAGGACCTCTTCCTGATTCATCGTTATGACAAAATTTGCTTGAAAAACGTCAATCCCACTATGTGTTTGCACACCGTATACAACTTGTGCCCCAGAACCTGTAACTACAGAATTGGTAATTCTAAATTGAGGTACAAAGCCTTGTTTTGAAATAGCAGCAGTGAGATGGTCTTTAATCACAGCTCTACTCGGTTCTGAGGAAGCAATAGCTACTACAACAAAAAAAGCGGACAGTACAGTTAACAATTTTCTCATTATGTGTTTGGCAATATAGATATACGTTTTGAACTTACCCTCATATTTAACTTTTCAGGTCTTCTATACAATTTAACAACTTAGTCAGCTTATCGTTTGCTGATTTATGGTATCTATCTAACTCTTCGCCGAGTTGCTGTAGCTGATGCGTTAACATATCTGTAGTCTCCTTTTCTATTCCATCTTTAAACATCTGACCTTTGCCAAGAAGTAACCACTCGGCGTTTATTTTAGGATAAGCTGTGAGGATTTGCTCTACAGCAGTGACACTCACCTTATTTCTACCGCTACTAATGTGAGACAGTATTACGGTGCTTATACCTGTTGCTTTAGAAAAGGAAGACTTGTTTATAGTCGTCTTCTTGATTAACTGTTCTACCCGATTATTTATGCTCATAAATATATTAACAAATGTAAAACTATTAACATTTGTTAAATTAACATTTGTTAAACATCGCCTATCGATTATTAAATTATGCACCTAAAATGAACTTCTTAAATTAAACGTTAGTTATTGATTAATAGATAATTACGGATATTTAATTAACAATTATTAATACTACGACACAATGACCTGACACGCTATATCCGAAAGATTTTTACATTTGCGTAGTATTTAACAATCAGATGAAAAAGACAGACATAATCATACTTGCCGTAGTTCTATTAGCCTTAGTAGTTGTACGCTCAGTTTTCAATATTCCAAATTTCAATCCTATGGGTGCTGTAGCCTTAATGGGCGGAATGCTAGCCGCTAAAAAATTGTGGGCTTGGGTTCTTCCGTTTGCAGCTTTATTTTTAGGTGACGTAATAATGGGTCTCTCCTCCCCCATGCATGCAGAGTATTTATTTAGTGTAAACTTCTTTTTTGTATATGCTTCATTTGCCGCTATAATCGGTGTAGGAATATTTTTTTGCAAAAATCCATCTCTCACGAAAGTTTTCGGAGGTAGTATTTTAGCAGCAGTTGCCTTCTTTCTGATTTCGAATGCAGGTTCTTGGATGCTAATGCCACAATATTCAAAAGACTTTGGTGGTTTAATGACTTCGTACGAAATGGCTTTACCATTTTTTAGAGCAACACTTGTTAGCCAAATAATATTTAGCTGCAGTATATATCTAGTATATCAACTAGCAACGAGTAAGAAAGTAGCTATAGCTTAGTTAATAACGATTAAAAAGACTTTAGCCCTTGGGCATAAAAAAACACAGATTATACAATCTGTGTTTTTTTGTGTGACTACTTTTTGATGACTTCAAACTCCTGAATAATCATTCCTGCACGAAGCTTGGGCTCTATATAGGTAGATTTGGGAGGCAGTGTTTTGCCTGCATCTGATACGTTTCGTACCTCTTCAAATGAACACGCCTTATTGGTAATAGCAACTGCGTAGGTTCCATCATTTACCAAACCACACATCATCTGCTCACCAGATGTATGCGGATGAAATGATATTTGGCTGTCCGTCTTGCTATCTGATATACCGTATATTTCTCTTACTATAAAATGCTCTATAATATCAACATCCATCATAGCGGTTTCAGCTTTTAGTTTGAGATTATACCATTGCTTATTGGTATAGATACCAAAGGTGTTTTTCTCTTTCACCTCATACAAAGATTTCGCAGATTTACTAACTATAAAATGTGCCGATAATCCAGCTATAAGTGTATCCTCTAAAATAGGTGATACCGGTTTTATAAGTCTGTGAAAAGGGGATATTTCTAACTGATCCTCTTGCACAATAAAGCACATAGTTCGATCATTTTGTAATCTATTTACCTTCCTATTAAATTCCTCTGTAGATGCCGATCTATGATGACCGTCTGCAATATAAAAAGAATCTATAGCAGCCATCGCCTTTTCTATCTTAGCAATATCCTCTGGTTGAGTTATTTTCTGTACAATATGTTTTTTCTCATCAACAGTTAAAAATGAAAAAACATCTTGTTTAGCCACTTCTTCAAGTGGGACTATACCGTTATATGCCAAAAGTGTTGGCTCGCCCATCACTTTTGTAGTTTTGAAGAGCTCTACCAAAAACTTTAAGCGACTGGGTCTTATTTCTTCATGCTTCTTGATATTGTTGTTTTTGTAATCCTCTACGGAACAAAGGGCTATGATTCCCTTAAATGACTTACCGTCTTTGCGTATCTGTTCATAGACATAAAAAGCGGGTTCATCTTCCTTCAAAAACACACCTTTTGTCTTCATCGATTGAATATACTGTGAGGCAAAAGGTAGAAATTTCTCAGGCTCTTGAAAAGCACCGCTATAACTTAGATGACTCTTTGTGACATGATGAAATGTGAACGAGTTGAGCCGAATTTCATGTACTAAGTCTTCTTGATTTGGAAAATCAGTTGACTTAGCTGTAACCATTCCTACATAATCTGCTGTAGGACGCAGTGCTTCGAACGGGAATATTTTTGGCACTAATTGCTATTTAAAAAAATCGATAATTTTTTCTGCAAGCTCAACACCTACACGTTTTTGAGCTTCCCCAGTACTCGCACCAATATGTGGACTTAGCCCTACTGCATCCATACGTAAAATCCTATGGTCTACAGGTGGTTCCTGTTCAAAAACATCTGTGGCGACATACTTTACTTTACCACGCTCTACAGCTGCAATCATTGCATCTTCGCTTATGGTTCCCCCACGAGCACAATTTACGATGCCTACGCCATCTTTCATTTTAGCAAAATCTTCTGTATCTAAAACATATCCTTGACCTCCAGGTATATGCAAACTAATAAAATCTGCTTGTGCTAAAAGTTCGTCTTTGTTTATTGTTTTAACGTTTATTTTAAGGTTAGCGTCGTAATCTGGATGCACATTAATGGTCACTTCTCCTTCGTCTGTATATGGATCGAATGCAATAATTTTCATTCCACATCCTAAAGCAATACTTGCAGTTTCACGTCCTATTCTTCCAAAACCAATTAGCCCCAACGTTTTTCCTTGAAGTTCAATTCCTTTGCTTGCCACTTTTTTCAATGCCTTGAAGTCCGTGACTCCATCCAATGACATTGCCTTGTTTACCATGGGTAAAGAACGCACTATACCAAATAGATGTCCAATAGCCAATTCCGCTACAGAACGAGATGAAGCAGCTGGGGTATTGAACACAGCAATGTTTTTCTCCTTTGCTGCATCTAGATCAATATTATCTAAACCTACACCACCTCTACCTACAAGCTTAAGATTGGGAGCGGCATCCATTAGATCTCTACGTACCTTTGTGGCACTTCGTACCAATATAGCATCGTATTCGTTTAGCTTGGTTAATAATTCTTCTTGTGGAATATTATTGGTGTCTACTTCGTGTCCTGCATCTTTTAGCATTTGCAGTCCTGCAGGGTGTAGTCCGTCGTTTATGAGTATTCTCATGTGTATATTATTTAAAATTCTTAATTACGTTTACTAATACTTGAACACTGTCTAAACCGAGTGCGTTGTACATACTTGCTCTAAAACCACCTACACTTCGGTGTCCTTTGATACCACTAATATTCGCATCTGCACATGCATTCAAAAAATCATCGTTTCTACTATCGTCTTTTAAAACAAACGTAATATTCATTTTAGATCTATCTTCAATAGCTGCTGTACCTTCAAACAAAGGATTATTGTCGATCTCATTGTAGAGTAAATCAGCTTTTTCTGTATTTGCTTTTTCTATATGCTGCAAACCTTGTTTATCTATCCACTTTAATGTCTGTAAACATCCATATACAGCAAAAACTGACGGTGTATTGAACATTGAGTCCTTGGATATATGCGTATTGTAGTCGAGCATAGTAGGTATATAGCGACTTACCTTACCCAATATATTTTTTTTAATAACTACAAGCGTAGTACCAGCAGGTCCCATATTTTTCTGAGCACCGGCGTATATCAAGTCAAATTGAGTAAAATTTAGCTGACGACTAAAAATATCTGAACTCATATCACACACCAAACTGGTAGGGCAATCAGGAAATGATTGCATCTGAGTACCACAGATGGTATTATTGGAAGTACAATGGAAATAATCATACTCTTCAGTAATCGTGTAATCCTTCGGAATGAAATTAAAATTTTGATCTTCTGACGATCCAAGGACGTCTACAGTTCCAAAGGCTTTTGCCTCCTTAATGGCTTTTTTTGCCCAAGTACCTGTATTGGTATAGGCTGCTTTGGTCTCGAGTAAATTCATTACAGTCATGAGAAACTGAGTACTTGCTCCCCCTTGAAGATAAACTACTTCATAGCTATCATCTAGTTTCATTATTCTTTTTACCAAACTACGAGCTTCATCCATTACAGCTACGTATTCTTTACTTCGGTGAGACACTTCAATGAGAGATAAATTGGTTCCTGCAAAGTTTAATATTGCATCTGCACAGCTTTGAATAACCTCTTGGGGAAGGATGGCTGGTCCTGCGGAAAAATTATGTATTTTGCTCATAAAACTTAATTATGGCAAAACTATTTAATTCTTGTTATTTGCAGCCTTATATACATTGAAAATTAAGCGAAATATTATATCTAAACTCCAATCACTTGACCACTTTTTGGATAACAAGCTAGCTCAGGTGAGTTTACCTGGTTTTAAGGGTAAATCTATCTATCAAGTAGGTAAATTCTTTGTAAATGGCCTTTTCAAAGAAGACCTTAATCTACGTGCTTCCTCACTAGCATTCAACTTTTTCATAGCTATTTTTCCACTCATCATTTTCCTTTTCACGCTTATACCCTATATCCCAATAGAAAATCTTGAGGATCTCATAACGGCCTTTATCGAAAAATTCCTGCCAGAGAAGACGTTTGCCTTTGTAGATGGCACAATAGCCGATATCGTTAACAATCAAAATGCGGGTCTATTATCCTTTGGTTTCATTGCAGCGTTATACTTTTCCAGCAATGGTTTTGCGAGTATGCTAGCAGCGTTTGATACTGGAGTAGCATCGAAGTTACAACGCAATTGGTTTGACATACGATTGAAAAGTATTATCCTTCTTTTCTTAGTAGTATCCCTACTCATAACCACAGTATTACTATCCATAACATTTAATTATGGCTTTAATTTTATCGAAGGTAAGATGGCGTTGAGCGATAGGTTCATAAAATTTGCACTTACCGCAGTAGAGTATATTCTTACGGTATCTTTGGTATACTTCATTTTTAGTTCACTCTATTTTTTTGGGAGTAACAAGGGAAAGAAGTGGCGATTTTTTTCGGCTGGTAGTACGGTTGCTACCTTACTTAGCATAGTAAGCACCTATGGGTTTAGACTGTATGTAGAAAATTTCAACTCCTATAATAAACTTTATGGTTCAGTGGGGACTCTGCTTGTGCTAATGATTCTTATCTATGTCAATTGTTTTGTGGTGCTTATTGGATTTGAGCTAAACAGAAGTATTGATAAAGCGGGAGACTACACATCTGACGTTGACACATTAGAAATTCCTATATACTAGAAACGGGTCAAAAAAAAAGGTCTAGCTAAATAGCTAGACCTTGATTATATGCGGAGAAAGAGGGATTCGAACCCCCGGTACCTTGCGGTACGCTGGTTTTCAAGACCAGTGCGTTCGACCACTCTGCCATTTCTCCGTGATCGTTAGCAAATAAGAAACGACTTCCTATCTGATGAGCGGGTGCAAAAATAATCCCTTTCTTAACCTATCAAACAAAAATATGCAGTAAGTACAAAATACTATCTCACCGAGGAAGAAACATTTACCATGGTGCTTATATTTACTGAATACTACCTCCTTTATTATTTTTGAATTAGCGATTCATTCGTTTGCGTTTTACTAAAAACGAGATTAATACTTTTTCTATTCCCTCAGAAGTATCGGCCTCTACGTAATCTATTTTGTACTGATTTAGTTTCGATTTGATGTCAGCCTTGTAAGCGGTAACCGCATCAATATACTGTTCCTTTACATCTGCTGGTTGCACTTTTACTTGTTCTCCTGTTTCAGCATCTTCAAAAGTCAAAGGTGTATTACTGAAATCAAAGTCTAACTCACTCTTATGGTGTAAAGTGTGAAAGACAATAACCTCATGTTTGTTGTGTTTTAAGTGCTTTATAGCGTCAAATATCTTTTCTAAATCTCTATCTTTTTCAAAAAAATCAGTAAATAACACAACCATACTTCTTCGGTGTATCTGTGCTGCGATAGTATGTAGAGCTTCTGCAATATTGGTAGACTTTTGCTCCGTTTTGTGTGTAAGGTAGGTCTCTAGTGTATAAATGAGCTCTTTGTAATGTCTAGAAGATGAGGCTATTTTAGTATAGTCTTTAATTCTCTCATCAAAAAAACAAATACCGCTGGCGTCACGTTGATTCTTGAGTATTTGTGAGAACACAGCCGTAGCCCATACCGAAAACTGCAACTTACTTAGCTCATTTTTTTGAGCCACTTGCATGCTTGGCGATATATCTATGAGAAACTGACAACGCAAGTTCGTCTCCTCATCAAATCTTTTATTGTATAACTTATCTGTCCTGCCGTATAATTTCCAATCAATGTTTTTGGTACTGTCACCCGGATTATATTGCCTGTGTTCTGCAAATTCTACAGAAAATCCATGAAAAGGACTCTTATGAAACCCAGTAATAAATCCTTCTATTGCCTTTTTGGCAAGCAACTCGAGATTTCCAGTGTGTAATATATCTTGTGGACGTATTGACATAAAAAAGCGATGTTCCTGTTCAACAAGTAACACCGCTCAATATTACGATTTTCTAAGGACTAGCTTATGCTAATTGTCCGTCTATTTTACCAGCAATAGTCACTTTGGGTACTGCACCCACTATTTTGTCTACAACTTCACCGTTTTTGAATACCAATAGAGTTGGAATACTTCTCACCCCATACTTCATTGGAGTACCTGGATTGTTATCTATGTTCATTTTGCCAATTTTGGCTTTGCCCTCATACTCTGTGGCCAATTCTTCTACCAATGGTCCTATCATTCTACATGGTCCACACCACTCAGCCCAAAAATCAACTAATACTGGAGTGTCACTGTTTAATACTTCTTGTTCAAAATTTGAATCTGAAAATTCTAATGCCATAATTTTTCTTTATTTATAGGTACGAAGGTAAGTTCACAACCTTACCAAAAGCATAATCAAAGCTGATAGAGATATAAACAAAAAATTAAGCCCTTCGTAATTCGATTCGAAATCGAGTGCCTGTACCTACAACACTCTCTTTTACATATATCTTGCCATTGTGGTAATTTTGTATGATCCGTTTCACTAACGAGAGTCCTAGACCCCAACCCCGTTTTTTGGTGGTATATCCAGGCTTGAATATTGTCTTTTGTTTGTTACTTGGCACACCTTTTCCCGTATCTACTACATCAAATTGTATTTGCCCATCTCCTATTCCGGCTATTTCAAACCATATTTCACCTTGTCCTTCCATGGCGTCCACAGCATTTTTACATAGGTTTTCTACTACCCAAGCAAATAATGGCTTATTTACCGCTACTCGAATGCCTTTAAATTTCTCTATGTCTGCTATGGTAATACTTACCTTGTCTGAGGTACGAGCATTTATATACGAAACACTTTCGTCTAATACTTCTAACAAATCGTACTCCGTGAGCGATGGCTCAGAACCTATTTTTGAAAATCGCTCTGTGATAAGACCAAGCCGTTCCATATCGTGCTCCATCTCTTTGAGTACCTTGGGAGATACATGAGCATCGTTTTCTTTTATGTAGTCTATCCACCCCATGAGCGAGGATATAGGTGTACCCAGCTGGTGAGCGGTTTCTTTACTCATACCCGCCCATACTTTATTTTGCTCACTAGTACGGCTGTAGCTGAAAGCAAAGTAACTGATGGCTAAAAACAAACCGATTACACCCAATTGGAAGTATGGGTAAATACGCAGTTGATTGAGTAACTTGCTGTTACCATAGTAGATTGTAATGGTCTGACCTTCGATGTATTCTATCTCTAGAGGTTCATTCTTCTCCTTCATACCGTGTATAGTATGTGCCATAAAATCAGTGCCATGGTATCCTGAAGAATCTAAATTTTTCTGTCCGTTGACGACACCTTCTGAATTAGTAAGTATTACAGGAATGGAGGTATTAGCCTCTATTATCTTCAACAGAAAGTTGACATCGCCTTCTAAGTCTGAGGTAGCAAGTATACGCGTAGCATCTGCCCATGTTGCAATTTTTTCTCTTTCTCGCGTAGCTAGCTTATCTACCAAATTATTGGTATACCACAAGGAGAAAAAACCGATAAGAAATGCAAAAACTAAGAGTACTACCTTGAGTACTTTTTTTATTTCGTAATTATTTAATCTCAAAATATTAGTGTTCGAAGTTACTTAAGTCAACTTAAAATCACCTAAAAAAGTATTTTTGCCACCGTGATTTTAACATTTCATCATCTAAGTACTACTCGACGAGCAGATCTATCTAAGCCGTTGAATATTAGTATAAGCGTGCGTCGAGAGCAAAGTGTATCTAGCTTTAGTATACCTGGAGCTGTCTACCGTAATTACCAGGACGGTGATTTTATTGGAAGAAAAGATAAAGGAGGTCCTTGTAATCTAGAGACTATTACTTTTACACCCCACGGGAATAGTACGCATACAGAGTGCTTGGGTCATATATCCGATGAGGATTACTTTGTAAACGACTGTATAAAGGATAGTTTTATGTTAACTGAACTACACACCT
>JAOKFZ010000012.1 GCA_028247315.1 Bacteroidia bacterium
CTTTCTTTTGTCATCGGTAAACCTTTATCTTTGAGGTAACACGATTGATCAATAAGCAGTTGAGATGCTTCTATTTCTGTTGCCATATCTGCTAGCTTGAAGCTAATACCTTGAAACCCGGATATAGGCTGCCCAAATTGCTCTCTTTCATTACTGTACTTTAACGCAGCTTTATAAGCTCCTTTGGCGATACCCAGTGACAGTGCTGCTATGGAAATACGGCCTCCATCAAGGATTTTCATCGCTTGAATAAATCCTTCCCCCTCTACACCAATAAGATTTTCTGTTGGCACAAAACAGTCTTCGAAAATCATCTCAGCAGTTTCGGACGCTCGCATGCCTAGCTTATTCTCTTTTTTACCTCCTTTAAAACCCTCTGCACCACGCTCTACAATGAATGCAGATATACCTCTACTGTCTAAAAGCTCTCCGGTACGAGCTAAGACTACAGCTACGTCGGCAGATATACCATGAGTAATCCAATTTTTTGCTCCATTGAGTACCCATCCACCATCTACTTTCTTGGCAACTGTTTTCATCCTAAGGGCGTCGCTACCCGTGTTAGGCTCCGTAAGTCCCCAAGCACCTAAACTCTCACATATAGCTAATTTTGGAAGAAATCTCTTCTTCTGTTCTTCATTTGCATGATATAAGATATGGCCTGTACACAGTGAATTGTGAGCTGCGGTAGATAGACCTATAGATCCGCATACTTGTGCAATCTCGTCTACTACTGCGGCATACTCAAAATAGCCTAGACCTGAGCCTCCATATTCTTCTGGCACTAGAACACCCATAAAGCCCTGTTGCCCCATTTGCTTAAAAAGTTCGATAGGAAAGTGCTGAGACTCATCCCACTTCATGACATTTGGTCTTATATACTTCTCAGCAAAATCCTTTGCTGATTGTCTAATCATATCTTGGGTTTCAGATTTTTTAAAATTCATTTAACGGTGTTACTTTATTTCTGATGCAAGTATATAGCGAGAATACTCCTATTGAAAATTAGTTTAGGTCTAAATAGGGCAATAATCTACCAATGTCTTTCCCTTTGAAAATATGCAACTTTTCCAGCTCCTCTAACCCTGCGAATTTACCGTGCTGTTCTATATAGTTCACAAGAGCTTTTACCTCTTTGTAATCCAAATAAGGATGTGCAAGAAGATCTTTGAATGTAGCCGTATTAAGTTTTACCTTCTCAATATCTTTGGCATAAACAAACATATCGTCTATTGCTGCGGCAGATTCATCTCTCATCTTGTATACCTCCAGAAGTTGCTCTTTATGCATATATCCTCCTAGCTTATCCCTGTAAGATATTATTTGCTTGGCATAAAACTCGCCAATACCTGGCAAGCCTTTCAATTGTTCCGCAGTAAGAAGGTTGATATTCAAGCCGGAAGGTCGTACTAATCGTTTTTTTATGCTAAATGTATCGTTATACTCTCCTTGGGTCTTGCCCTTGGTCTTATGTGGCAAATCAATGTACGGACTCAGCTTGGAATACAGCTCATCACTCACTGCATATATTTTAGCTACATCTTCGTTATACTTGAAACGGCCACCAGCATTGCGAAAACTAACAATACCGCAGGCAACGTAGCCGGGAATCCCCTTTTCCATAAGTTGTGCTTTGCTATCACTATTTGGGTTGAACGATTTTAGGAAATCTCTATTATCTGAACGGTACTCCTTGTAGGAGTGTTCCTTTTTATTGAATTTAGTAGGGCGAAAGGCACTATCTACGTGAGCCCTAAAAGCAGCAAGTTTTTCTTCATTTACCTCTAGAGCTTCTGAAGTATGTGAATTCTTGGCATAATAATACCCTGCAAAAATCAACAACGAAAAAAGGAGAACCATGAGGCCTCCTCTTTCGAAATTCGATATTTCTGTATAGTTTAAAAGTTTTTGAATAAACTTCCTCACGTATCTAGTGTCTAGTTGAACGCAGCTAACTTCTCAGCTTTATATTCACCTGAAGCTAGTTTCCCTTTTATATCTTGGAATGCTTTGATAGTGACTGCAACATCTTCTAACGAATGAGCCGCTGTTGGAATCAGCCTAAGCATTATCATGTCCTTCGGCACTACTGGGTAGACTACTATAGAACAGAATATGTTGAAATTCTCACGCAAGTCTAGTGTTAGGTGAGTAGCTTCCGCTACATCCCCCTTTAAGATAACCGGAGTTACGCATGATGTCGTGGTTCCAATATTAAAACCTTCAGCTTTAAGACCGCCTTGAAGTGCATCTACAATTTTCCATAAATTCTCTTTGTGGTGCGGCTCATTCCTGAGCATATCTAATCTTTTTAGTGCTCCTATAACAAATGGCATAGGAAGTGATTTGGCAAATATTTGTGAACGCATACTGTAACGCAAATAGTTAATGATCATTTTGTCACCAGCAATGAATGCTCCAATGCTAGCCATGGACTTGGCAAAAGTGGAGAAGTATACATCTATCTCGTCTTGCACACTTTGTTCCACTCCAGCACCCTCTCCATTTGGTCCTAATGTCCCAAAACCGTGAGCATCGTCTACCATTAGTCTAAAATCAAATCGCGACTTCAATGCGACTATCTCTTTGAGCTTACCTTGGTTTCCGCTCATTCCAAATACTCCTTCAGAAATAACCAATATAGCTCCACCTTGCTCATTTGCCATTTTGGTAGCACGTTGCAATTGTATTTCTAAGCTTTCTATATCATTGTGTCCAAATACAAAACGTTTCCCTTGATGCAAACGAACACCGTCGATTATACAAGCATGGGACTCTGCATCATACACTATAATATCCCTTCTATCTACTAAGGCATCGATAGCTGAAAGTATTCCTTGATAACCAAAGTTTAGTAGGATAGCATCTTCTTTTTGCTCAAACTCTGCTAACTGTCGTTCTAACTCCTCATGATGATCTGTATTGCCAGACATCATACGTGCTCCCATAGGGTATGCACATCCCCAAGTTGCTGCTGCATTCGCATCTGCCTCACGGACGTCAGGATGATTCCCTAGTCCAAGATAATTATTCAAACTCCAATTGAGGACCGTTTTACCTCTAAAAGTCATATGTGGAGCAAGCTCTCCTTCTAGTTTTGGAAACGTATAATAGTGGTGTGCATCTTCAGAATACTGCCCTAAAGGACTCTTTTTTTTTGCTATTTTTTCAAATAAATCCATTTAAAATATTTTTTATATGAACTGCAAAGGTAATACATCTAGGCATAGCCAACGAACAAGTTCTTGTAGACTTACCATTATTAATTAATACCTGATCCGAAAGTAGGTAAAACTGGATCCTGTAACTTATACGTTAAACTTTCGTATAACTAATAAAAAACATATCTTCGCAGGCATTTTCAGTGAGACAATTAATCTACATACTACACCTTTCCCTAGCTTCTACAATCGTTGCTTGCTCTGGTTATCAAAAGCTTGTAAAAGATGGTACGCCGGCTGAAAAACTGGAAGCGGCTACAAAATACTATCAAAAAAAGGACTATGTACGCTCACAGATGCTATTTGAAGAGCTTTTAGGCCTTTATTATGGCAAATCAGAACGAGAGGAAATCCACTACATGTACGCTTACTCTTACTATGGTACACGTGAGTTTTTATTAGCAGGATATCACTTCAACTCTTTTGCACAAACGTATACCCTCAGCCCAAAACGAGAAGAGGCCAGTTATATGGCAGCGGTATGCAGATTCAACAAAGCGATGCCGGTGGAGCTAGATCAAGCACCAACTAAAGGTGCAATAGAAACTTTACAGTCATTTATCAATCAATACCCCAACAGTCAGTATGTATCAAACTGTAATGATAAGATAGATATACTGCGTGCCACAATACTCGAAAAAGTATACAATAACGCTAAACTATACCATAGCCTAGGATACTATAAGAGTGCAATGGTAGCTTGCGAAAACGCCCTAGAGGACTACCCAGATATGGTGAATAGAAACGAATTGCACTACCTTATGGTTGATGCAGCATATCTATATGCAAAAAATAGTATTTCCAAAAAACAAAAGGAGCGATATAATTATGCCCTTGACAAGGCTAATATTTATCTTTCTGAATACGGGAAGGTTTCTGACTACAGTCAGCAAATCAAAAAAATTATAACGAAAAGTAACTCAGCAGTAGCTGAACTTAACACTATACAACAAGGATAATTATGAGTAAAGAAGAGATTGAAATCCCAAACACAACGGTAACCAGAGACACGCGTGAAATAAGTGAGCCTACAGGCAACTTATACGAATCAGTAGCTGTGATATCTAAGAGAGCTAACCAGATAGCATCTGCCACCAAGGAAGAACTTGTTGCAAAGCTTGAAGAGTTTGCTTCTGAGCATGATAATCTTGAAGAAATCTTTGAGAACCGTGAGCAGATAGAAATATCTAAGTATTATGAGAGTTTGCCTAAGGCAACTATCGTAGCAATCGAAGAATTTTTAAGCAACAAAGTATATCACCGTAATCCTGCAAACGAAGAGTCTAAATAACAAGAAGATTCTTTTGGGAATTACTGGAGGAATAGCTGCATACAAGGCTATATCTCTTGTACGACTTTTGATAAAAGGTGGTGCCCAGGTACAGATTATTTGTACACCAAGTGCGTTGGACTTTGTCACACCACTAACCTTATCAACCCTATCTAAAAATGCGATTCATTCGCATTTTTTTGTGCAAGAAACTGGCAAGTGGACCAACCATGTAGAATTGGGAAAATGGGCAGACGCATTCATAATCGCACCAGCTACTGCTAACACGCTTACTAAAATGGCCAATGGTTACTGTGACAACCTATTGCTAGCCACCTACCTATCTGCAGACTGTCCTATATATTTTGCTCCTGCTATGGACCTGGACATGTACACTCACCCTACCACTACTACCAACATTGACAAACTACTCGCCTATGGTAACCAAGAGTTGCCTGCGGGAAGTGGAGAGCTTGCCAGTGGTCTTGAGGGAAAAGGGCGTATGTGTGAACCTGAAGAGATATTTAACACACTAGATCGTCATTTTAGGCTAAGTACCACCTTGTCAGGCAAAACCATCTTGGTAAATGCTGGGCCCACATTTGAAAAACTGGACCCAGTACGCTTTATTGGTAACTACAGTAGCGGCAAAATGGGTAAAGCTATTGCCAACAGTTTGGCAAAGCGAGGAGCTACAGTACATCTTGTACTTGGCCCTGTTGATAAAGGTGGCGTGCACAGTAGAGTGCAAGTGACCAATATAGAAAATACCCATGATCTATATGAAGCTTGCTCCTCAATCTTTAAGGAGTGTGATGCCGCAGTATTGAGTGCTGCGGTAGCAGACTACAAACCAGCTTCGCGTGCCGACCAAAAGATAAAAAAGACAGCAAAAGAATTCACTCTGGATCTGGTAAAAACCAAAGATGTACTAAAGGAACTTGGTGCTATAAAAACAAAAAAACAAACGCTTGTAGGATTTGCATTAGAGACGCAAAACGAATATGAGAATGCAGTGACAAAGCTGGAAAAGAAAAACCTCGATTTCATCGTTCTAAACTCGATGAATGACAAAGGTGCAGGTTTTGGCAAAGATACCAATAAGGTGACTCTAATAGAAAGAACTGGCAAAAAACATACCTTTGGTACCAAACCAAAAACAGAAGTAGCAGAAGACATTGTAGACCTACTCAGTACCTACCTATGAGATATATAAAAGCAATCCTACTCTTTCTAGTTGTACTATGTACGCAAGCTCAAGACTTGCAGTGTAACGTGCAAGTAATATCAGACGGCATACAAGCGAGTAATAAAGAGATTTTTAAGGATATGGAAAACGCTATTTCCCAATTTATGAACCAACGTAAATGGATAAGCGACAAAGTACAAACCCAAGAAAAAATCAACTGTAATTTTGTCATCAATATTACGAAGTTCTCAATTGACCAATTTGAAGCAGAGGTAAACATTACGAGTAGCAGGCCCGTATATGCCACTACCTACAATACACCCGTTTTTCAACACTTTGATCAAGATTGGTTTTTTAGCTACGCACAGTTTCAAGCACTGGATTATCAAGAAAATGCGAATGTTATGCAGCTTACAACACTGCTGGCATTTTATGCCAATTTACTCATTGGTTTAGACTTTGACACCTTTGCCCCAGAAGGCGGACAGGTATACTACAATAAAGCCCTACAACTGCGTAATCTAGCCCAAGGTTCTGCTGGCTGGAACCCAAGTGATGGTCGTGGCAATAGGAATAAATACTACATCATAGACCAACTATTGAATGATCGTTTTAAGTCGTTGAGAAGTGCTCTTTATCAATACCATATGTTAGGTATGGATAAGTTTAAAGATGATAATGATTTATCGCGTAAAGCGATATACGAATCTTTAGAAAAAATAAGAAGTATACAGGAGCAGCTCCCCAATAGTGTAATATTTAAGATATTCTTAAACACAAAGAGACAGGAACTTATCAATATTTTTCAGCAAGCAGATCCAGGTATGAAAAACAGAGCAATAGATTTACTTGGAAAATTAGACCCCTCGAACCTAAGTAGCTATGAGAAAATTAAGCAGTAAACTAGGTGTCTTTTTGTACTGCCCTTCTTCTTTCTTCGAAGTAGGTTGAACCTACTGGAATAAGCAACTCTTTGAAAAGACTCATAAGCTTTTCTGAATGAGCAGACACCTTCATAGTTTTCAGGTCTATGGGAATAGAAGTAACCCAAAGTAGAGCTTTTAATTCGCTTCTGCTTTCATTGTACATTCGCATTTCAATCACCAACTTCCTAGAAGAGTATTCTATCACTTGACTCTCGATAAGAATCATTTCATTGAGAACAGCTGGTCTGAAATACGCAAGTTGATTGGTGCCTACTACCCAACTAAATCCCTGACTGCCGTAAATATCTACTCCAAGAGATGCTAAAATTTGATCTCCCCGTGCATTGAGAAAATAATCAATGTAACGTGCATTATTCAAGTGATGAAAAGGATCGCAATCTTGAAATCTAATTTTATATGTAGAACTGAGTATCGTCATATTATTTGGTAAATGTCATGGTAAAGCCCTTCTTAAGCTCTGCCCCTTCTTCTATTAGCACTATCCCCTTTTTGTCTTCTATACGCTTACTGTGTGTCTCGTAGTCTGCAAGACCTTGCCACGGCTCTAAACATACATAAGAAGCTCCAGGCTTGGCCCAGATACCCAAATAGGGAAACGCTGAAATATCCATTGTGATTTTATGATTGCTTTTGTTATGAACTAGGCTAACTTCTTTGCTTCTTAGCTTTTGAAAAATAAGAGCATCATTATCAAAAGTATGGCTATCTAGTCTGATTACATTTCCTTCTATAATACCAACCTCTTGGTCACTGATGTACGGCCCGCTTAACTGATTACTTCTTACATTTTCTTGATCAGAAAACACAATAGAGTAGTCAGAAACAGGCGATGCATTGAATGCAGGATGAGCACCAAAAGAAACAGGTATGTTCTTGCTATCCGTATTGATAACTCGAAAACGCTGCTCGAGTGTATCTACTGCAAGTACATACGTAATCAAAAACGTAAACTGAAAAGGATAACTCATGAGTGTGTCTGCACTATCCGATAGTACAAAAGATACAGAATGTTCACTCTGATGAAGCATATCAAAATCCATGTTACGAGCAAATCCATGATGACTCATGTCATATAGTGCTCCCTCATACTCGTACTGATGATCTAGCAGGCTTCCTACAATAGGGAAAAGGTTTGGAGCGTGACGTGGCCATATTTCTCCAGCTTGCCACATATACTCAAACCCACTAGGATCTTGTACAGAACATAGTTCAGCACCTTTCTTTTTTATTGTAACTTTTAAGTATTCGTTCTGTATAGTGTACTGCTCGAGCATGGTTTTAACTGAGGACAAAAGTATACATAATTGAGACTAACATATAAGAGAATAGCTAAATACTAGAACCATATCACTCACAATTTTAACCATACTAATCAAATAGACTCTCATCTATTTAGTAATGTGTATCAGACATTCCGAAAATGGCATAGCTCGGGAAGCTGTACCCCAAACAACTCGAACCAAAACAGATTAAAAAAAATCTATTTAACTAAGTAAAACTAGCTATCGCATGAAAAAATAACCAGTAGGTTTATCTTACTACATGTACTATTCCGTCTTCAAACACCTGTCTAGCGGTTCCAATATCCCTAAAACGGACCATAAAGACGTATGTCCCATTTTGAACCAATTCACCTTTATAGGTGCCATCCCATCCTATGTTTGAGTCGTTGCTCTTAAATAATACTTCGCCCCATCTGTTGGTGATTGTTAGACTGAACATATCAACATACCCAAGACCTTTAAGATTATATACGTCATTGAGATTGTCCCCATTGGGACTGAATGCTGTGGGTATATTATACTTTAAATCTGGGAAGACTGATAATACTAAATCTGCAGTATCTGAGCAGTCATATTGATTACTTGCAATTAGGCTAACCTTACGCGTGCCCGAATCTTGAAACAGGAATTGCAAATCTTCGTCAAACCCTTCTTGAACACCATTAATCTCCCACGTCAAAAACTCACCACCTATAGAACTATTGCTAAATAAATATGTCGTCTGTTTCTCCCAAGAGCTTACCTTTTGATGATTAAAAGATGCAAGTGGAACAGGGTGTATTACTGCTACTTTGGCCATTTTTATGGTATCGAAACAATTTTGATCTGTTCTTACAATTAATGAAACGTCAAAACTGTCTGCTCTACTGTATCGGTGATTTGGAGACTCTTGGTCACTTGTAGTCCCATCACCAAAACTCCATCGGCTGGTCATAGTACCAAACTCAACTCTTGACAAATTATCGAAACTTGTCATTTGTTTCAAACAAACCTCATCCAAAGCAAATTCTGCCGCTGGCATGGGATTAACAAACACCTCTTTGAGCATAATATCTCTACACCCATTGTTAGAGACAGCTTCAAAAGATATTTGTTTCGCTCTTGTGGTTACATAAGAAATTGCTGTAGGGTTGGGCACCGAGCTAGTGAGACCATCATCAAAGCTCCAATTGCAATTGGCTATACTGCCATTTTTAATCGTACACATGTTGGTCATAGCAAACAAATTTCCGCTTAAGCACTGTGTATCGTTATTGATTATGAAATCAACCACTGGATTACTGTGTATCGTTATTGTTCTATATGCAGTATCAGCACATCCGTTATCGCTTGTTACGATGTACGACACTTGTATAGTTGTATCTAATAAATAGCTTACAACGCCAGGGTTACTGGCAATGGCAACCTTACCTTCGCCAAGATCCCATTGATGTGCTACAATAGACCCTTCAGTAATTCCACTAAAACCATTGAAGTCAAAACTATTTGAATTCAAACAACTATCGGCACGATCTAAGGCTATACTATTCTGTGGACTCGCATACACTCTCACTACCTTCGTAAGTGAATCTAAACAACCAAAATCACTCGTCGTTACAAGTTCTATACTCTTCACTCCTGGTGATGTGTACACCAGATTACTAAGTTGAAGTTGGTTGAAAAAAGTATCAACACCAACTACGTTCCAAACGGTATTTGCTATGCTTCCGTTAGCTATTGACGAAGAGTTGGTATATTCAAAAATATGCTGATTGAAACATTGTGAATCCTGATTCACAACGAATTTGGTTTCAGGATGTGGTTTTATTTCAATTGCCTTTTGTATTGTGTCTTTACACGTGTTTTCCGTTTCTGTAAAGTAGGTAATTGTATACACTCCCACAGCAGCAAATGTATGTCGCAGTGTATCATTGGTAAAGCCTACTCTACTACCGTCGCCCAATGTTGCTATCTTACTGGTAATTGCACTATACGGTATCGTACTATTGTCAGACACTATTATCGAATTACCTCGTAAACACTTCAAAGTATCTGACAGATTAAAATCAATGCTATTTTGCGGATATATTTCAATGGTTAAACTACTTGAATCTATACAGTTTTTAGTAGATTTTTCTATCAATGAAATACGATAAACACCATGACTAGGCGAAGTATAGTTTAAAAAAGAATCTGCTGTTGACGTTTCTACATGATCTACATTCCAAGAATGTGAAGCAACCTCACCCGTATCCATTACCGTTGTGTTGTTAAAAGAAAATACATTGCCTTTCAGGCAAAGGTCTACATCGCTTGGTATGAAACTAACTCTAGGCTCCGGATGAACAACAAGCAGAATATCGAAACTATCTGCACATCCAAACCCTGATGTTGCTACATACTGCAAATCATACACACCGTGATCTAAGTATTTTTTACTTGGTGTGGCTAATGTAGAAGTTGAATCATCTCCAAAAGCCCATCGATGATTAAACGTCCCGTTGCTTATGGTACTCATATTTACAAAATTGAATAAATGATTATCCTCGCACTTTTCAGTTGTATCTACTAATATTTGAGCTACAGGCATGGCATGTATCGATACAGCTTTAGCAAGGCTATCAAAACAGCCTTGGTCCGACTCTATTTTGAGTTGGATCGTGTAATCATTGGCATTGGCATATGTCTGTCTTAACGTATCTATATTGACAAAATTAGCTCCAGCCGTGCTCCATGTTCTGGTCTGTACGGCTCCTTGACCCAGTGTGCTATTGTTGATAGCTACTATCTCGTGGTCGCGGTAGCACTCTAAACTATCATCTATACTGAACTGTGCATTCGGTTGTGCATATACCGTTAAGGTTTGCTCTACCGTATCTCTACAGTCAAAGTCTGAGATCAATTCTAGTCGTACCGGGTACGCACCAAAAGTAGCATACGTCTTTAGTGTATCTTCTGCAGTGGTACTGGTTACTCCATCTCCGTAGCTCCACAGTTTACTCACGGTTCCTGCGGTGATAGATCCTTGGTAGTCGATATCAAAAACATTGCCTCGCTCACACAGGGTTGCGGTGTCGATAACAAACTGAGCTACAGGCATGGCATGTATCGATACAGCTTTAGCAAGGCTATCAAAACAGCCTTGGTCCGACTCTATTTTGAGTTGGATCGTGTAATCATTGGCATTGGCATATGTCTGTCTTAACGTATCTATATTGACAAAATTAGCTCCAGCCGTGCTCCATGTTCTGGTCTGTACGGCTCCTTGACCCAGTGTGCTATTGTTGATAGCTACTATCTCGTGGTCGCGGTAGCACTCTAAACTATCATCTATACTGAACTGTGCATTCGGTTGTGCATATACCGTTAAGGTTTGCTCTACCGTATCTCTACAGTCAAAGTCTGAGATCAATTCTAGTCGTACCGGGTACGCACCAAAAGTAGCATACGTCTTTAGTGTATCTTCTGCAGTGGTACTGGTTACTCCATCTCCGTAGCTCCACAGTTTACTCACGGTTCCTGCGGTGATAGATCCTTGGTAGTCGATATCAAAAACATTGCCTCGCTCACACAGGGTTGCGGTGTCGATAACAAACTGAGCTACAGGCATGGGTCGCACGAAAATATCCAACGGTTGAGATGTGTCTTTACAGCCAAAACCTGATTCAACACTTTGTTTGTAGCTAAAGGTACCAGCAACACTAAACCTAAGATTCATTGTATCCTTAGTGGTGCTTATCAAATTATTGTCTAGATACCAACCATACGCGGCGATGCTACCAAAACTAATTTCACTAGAATCAAGAAGATCAAATGAATTAATAGTAAGACACTGTGAGTTATTTATACGCCTTGGCTTCGCTTTTGGCCTTGGATATGAATACACCAAAATGGAGTCTGAACCCAAGCAGTTATTTGTATCCGTAACTTGTACACTTATTAAACTGGAATCTAGCCCCTGATATTGATCCCCAGGAAATAGCAGTTCTTTCGTTGGATCTGCTTCACCTGTATTCCAATTGTAAGCAACATATGTTTTAGGTAATGATAGGTTAATACTGGAATAACTGCATATCGCAGTATCAGACCCTAAATTGGGCGTAGGTAAAGAAGCTTCAACCACCACAATAGTGTCACGAGAAGTACATGTTAGCGTATCACTCCGGAGAATGGTAACCGTATCTTCTTTGGTATGGATAAATCGTGTAACTGCACCCGTACCCCATAAAAAGCTATTTCCTTGACCAGCGTCTAACAACAGGGAATCTCCTACGCAGATAATCTCGTTTGGGCCCAAGTCTACACTCTTGGACGAATAAACTCTGAAATCATCACTAACCTCTCCTGTACAACCAGCCCCACCTTTTTTTACCGTATAATTACCTCCAGTGAAAACGGTAAGTAGTGAATCTGGAGAAGGTCCTTGTATTACTGAACCGTCTTTATACCAAATAAGACTTGGATCTGCAGATGTTGCTAACTCTACAGAGTCACCCAAACATAAAAAATCATCTCCTGTAACTTCAATTGGAGACTCATAGCGTATTGAAAACTGATCACCGGGAGTACACGATTTTTCGACGACAGTTGTATTGGACGTTTGGCACAAATAGTTAACCCCACCTTTCAAACCAGATGGCAATTTTAGTATTAACCAAGATTGTAAACCTACTCCGTTTGCGGGACAATTGGGGGCCCACACAACTGACGCACTGAACGGTGTAGTACCTACCGCAGGATTATAGGCAATATTGGTATTGAAATAGTTTTCTAAATTCACCAATTCTGTAGATCCGTTTGTTACGCTACCCCAAGAGGCATTATATACAACCGAAGAAGTATGGTCTGTAAATGTATAAAACTCACTTCCTCCACCTAGGCAGCATCCAGCTAAGGCTCCATTCTGATTCATATCAATATAAAGTCCTGACATACCACTTGACGCCGCAGTATGCACCATGCTTCCTGAGTGCCAGTTGCCAATCACCAAATACCAATTTCCACATCCGTCTTTTACAACGACACCTATCCCTCCGTGTGCACTAGCGTTGTAGGTAAAGCCCAAACACATCAAAACCACTAAAAATACTCTACTCACGCTACTTAATCTCCCCATCATTTTGTTAATTTAATTTTTGTTATATCCTCTACGAAAAAAGATGTTAAATACGAAAATATGACAAATACATGACTATTTACACAACTTTTAACAAATATTTTATCTAAAATTTTTCTGTGCAACGTAAAATATTGTACCGCTCAATTCATACCTTTATGAATAATGTATAGTACAGAAATTCAACACTTTAAGATGAGCCTCTTCATAGTCTCAATGCAATGCAGCCGAGCGGAAACCGATTCGCAGGATCTTTCAACCAAACTCAACCAACAAAAAAGAAGCAAAACAAGAACCTGTAAAATAAAAAGACCCCGTAATGCTATTACTACACGGTAGTCTTTGAAAATAATTTCAGTTCCTATACATGCTATCTAGCATGCATAGGAATAGGCTTCATGCAGGGAAATCTATGTTATGCAGTTCCTCTTTTTGAGCCATAAAGAAGAAGCGGATACGAGGTTAGTCCAATTGCAATAATGGGTGCTGGTGGAGTCATTCCATCATTTATGATGAAAAAAACTAAATCTCGAATACAGGAAAAACCCCAAACAACACTATACAGAAAACATAATCGTCTGAGTATTGCTTCATCCTCGAATGACATGGACCCGATTAATACAAAGATCAGACTAACAACGCAAAGAGAGCATTAAAATGTGTATGGAACAAGCTTAAGGGTAAAGGAAGTAGCTGAAGAAAAGAAAGACCAGCTACACTAGCAAAGATAGTTTTGATTTTCATTGGTTCAATTTTAGTGAAATATAGTGTCTATTGATGTAATATTATTTCATTAGCCTGAAATATATTTTACGCTAGTAGCTATATGATCTGAGCTAAAGTTTCATTTAATATATACCAAAGTCCAATAAAATAGGGTATTCGGTTACTAAACAAGGCATTACGCTTAGCCGATTCTCCTTGGTGACATTACGAAGGTGAAACATTTAACACCAGATACTACATATTTCTTTTCACAAGGAAACGTGAATACGAACAGCAGGGAAATCACATATTACATTTTGAAGGAATATTAATATGAATGTACCTAGTAAACTACTATTTTGCGAAGGCAAAAACATGTATCAATGAAACTACGTCATTCTTTAACCATATTCTGTTATTTTCTAGTTATCTCTCCATCCTATTCTCAAATCCCAACGGGCTATTACAACAGTGCTAAAACCTCTACAGGTGAAGCCTTGAAAGATAGTTTGAATAATATCATTAGCGGGCATATAGAGTTCCCCTATACGAGCAGCTCTCAGATGGATTGTTGGGATGTACTCAAACAAGCGGATAAAGACCCATACAATGCAAACAATGTCATTGGCTTGTATTCACGGTTTTCTATGGATGGACCTTTGGAGTACAACAGTGCTCAAGGGTGGAGCAGAGAACATGTATGGGCTAAATCCAGAGGGGATTTTGGAACGGATAAAGGAGCAGGAACCGACTTGCATAATTTATTTGCCGAAGACGTCTCTACCAATTCTGCTAGGAATAACAGGAATTTCGATACTGGTGACACGCGGTATTTAGACAAAAGCGGAACCTATATGGGCCCGACAGATGCTTATACTTCTTCTACAGATTGGATATGGGAGCCACCAGACGCTTTAAAAGGAGATGTAGCAAGAGTCATATTCTATATGGATGTACGGTATGCAGGAGAGAATGGGGAGCTCGATTTGCAGGTTGTCGACAGCTTGATGGATAAATCAGACCAATCTCCTCTGCACTGCAACGGCAAAACCCTTTACAGCTGGCACTTGCTTGATTCTGTGAGCACGGAAGAACGCATGAGAAACGATACTATTTACAAATATCAACAGAATAGAAATCCATTTGTAGATCATCCTGAATTTCTACAATCCATCTACGAAGCTACGTTTGGTGAACTACCCGTTGGCATGGAAGAGGTCATGAAAAAGGATACGTATACCATCTACCCAAATCCTTCTGCAGACTATTTGATAATAGAATCAAACTATGACGCAATAAAGAAAGTACTAATTACCAATGATGGGGGCAAGGTTATCTTAGAACGCAACTACCATTCAAAAACCGTACAATTAAGAACTACCACATTGGCCAAAGGGTTGTACTACATTCAACTAACCACTTCAGCAGGAGAGTTGAGTACACGCGTTCATTTGATAGAATAGGCCAACAGATGGTCTTGCTAATGAGTGAGATGAGTCAACCGTTGAATAAGAAACTAAGAGCCACACCGGAGCAGCATAGTTAAACTTCAATTCGCTATTCTGCTTTTTTATTTGACACTAAATCCTTGTTTATCCCGGGTATCATTGACATAGTATTTTTATAAATACTACACAGGCTACCGCTATCTTATGGTCACAAAACATCTTTGGATATTTTTAAAAATCCTCTAGTGTTTATTGGCGAAATAAAAATAAATTCTTGTCAAACCTAGTTTAACAGTTCAGCCCTTAAGAAAATTAGTGGAGAATATCGGATTCGAACCGATGACCTTTTGACTGCCAGCCAAACGCTCTAGCCAACTGAGCTAATCCCCCAATAAGAGTATGTTAGGTTTGAAAGTAACATAACACAAAAATAAAACTAACTCACAAATAACAAGCTACAATCTCCATAACTTAAAAACCTGTAGTCATTGCGGATCGCTTCTGCATAAATTTTCTTCCAATTATCTCCTACCACGCTCGCTATTAGCATGAGTAAGGTACTCTCCGGCAGATGAAAATTAGTAATTAAAGCATCGATACTTCTTGGCCTGTAATGCGGTAAAATCAAAATTTCGGTAGCTCCCTGTATGGTATTCAGACCTTCTAGCTCCATATAGCTGACAATGTGCTTAAGCGACTCTACATATGGCAGGCTTATTTCTACTTCATACGGTTCTAGCTTATGTACCAGTAGGTTATGATCTCCCTGGCTAAGCTGTATTCCTATCCAATACAAACTCTCCAATACACGAAGGCTCGTAGTGCCTACTGCTACCCGTTTGTCTTTTGTCATGAGACACAGCAAAGCGTCCTTGCTTATCTCAAAATGCTCTCTGTGCATGTCATGGTCTACAACGTTATCTTCTTTTACAGGCAAAAAGGTACCTGCTCCTACGTGCAGTGTCACCTCTGCTGTTGCTACGCCTTCACGTTCTAGGGACGACAATACCTCCGAAGTGAAATGCAATCCTGCAGTAGGTGCGGCTACAGAGCCTGCATTACTCGCAAAAACTGTTTGATACGTTTGTGCATCTGTAGCTTCGGTATCTCTATTGAGGTACGGCGGTAGTGGCAACTCTCCTATTTCATCGAGTAGATCGGTAAAGGCTTTACCGTTTTGCCACGATAGCTCAACAATACGATCCTGCCTACTGACTAATTTGGCTTGTACGAGTTCCTCGTTTTCTACTAAGCCAATGAGCTCATCTACCTTCCACTTCTTACTATTTCCTATGATACACTTCCATTGGCAAGAAGTTGTCGCAGCAAAGGCTCTTTCGTAGTTGCTCGGCTGTATCGGTTCCAGGAGCAGTACTTCTATGAGTGCCCCAGTCGCTCTCTTGAAATAGAGACGTGCCGGTATTACCTTAGCGTTGTTGCGTACAATGAGCGTGTCATTCCCGAGTATTTTACTTATATTTTTAAAAATCTTGTGACTAAAAACTGCGTCTTTGTATACCAATAGTTTGGATTCATCCCTACGCTCTAATGGGTACTTCGCAATGCGAGCTTCGTCTAGCTCAAAATTAAAATCAGACTTCTTAATCATGAATTTCTAGATAGTTTGGTATCGTTTCCCCGGCAAGGAACAAATACAGTTTTTCATTTCTAATTCTAATAAGGTCATAGCAAGCATACTGCTCGACATACCCGATAGTGCCATTAATTGATCTATGCCCATTTCTTTGTTTTCCTGTATCATATCTACCAGTGTTTGCTCATCATCACTTAACTCTACAAACAGCTTTCGCTGATTGTTTTTCTCCATCTTAACATCCCAATTGAGTTGTCTTACAACATCTTCTACGCCTTGGAGCAAACTTGCTTTGTGGTTTTTGATAAGATAATTGCACCCAGCACTATACTTCTCACCAATAGAACCGAGCACTGCATGCACATCTTGGTTGTATTGGTTGGCCAGGTCTGCAGTAATAAGTGAGCCACCGCTAGCAGCACTTTCTACTACTATCACCGCATCTACCATACCTGCAACTATCCTATTTCGCATAGGGAAATGCTCTCTATCTGGAGTGGATCCACTTGTATATTCTGTAACAATAGCTCCATCAGCAGCTACCATATCACGGGCTATATTGCTGTGCAATGCAGGATAAATCCTATCCATACCATGAGCCACAACACCAAAAGTATCTACGCCGTGTTTGAGACACTGCTTGTGTGCCCATATATCTACACCATACGCCAAACCACTAACTACCGTAGGCTGGTATGGAGCTATATCTTCTATAAATTTATTGATAAACTGTTTACCGTACTCGGTCATTTTACGTGTACCTACTATGGCAATTATTTTCTCTGGGTTTAGGTTCTCATTACCCCGTGTATAAAGCAGAATAGGGCAATCTGGGATATTCTTGAGCCGAACAGGGTAATCTTTGTCTAGGAAAAAGACAGGGCGAATATTATTTTTCTCAATAAATTTAACCTCTTGCTCTGCATAACTAAAATCATTGAATCCTTTTATATTCTGTGATAAAACATCACCTACTCCCGGGGCTTTCTTTAGAAACTCACGCGATTTTTCAAAAACTTCTCGTACACCACCACAATAGCCAATTAAGTTCTTTGCTAGTACACTGCCAATACCAGGTATCTGCGTAAGGGCTATTTTATAGACTAAATCTTTATCCACTCCTATCCAGGCGAAAATAGAATTCTCGCTCTAAAATCAAAGCATCTATTTAGTCTTTTACCGTATTACTGTTGCGTGTAGTTGCCCCAATAATTTCGTCGTACCCATAAAACACGTTTTTGTGGTATATCAAAATGGTATAGTCATTCTCCGTCTCTTGGTGGTTTCCTTCAGTAAACGTATAGTCTATATTGCCTTCTTTGTCCTTGAGCACAAAGTGATAGTTATAGTAACTCTGCTTTAGAAGTATAGAGACTCCGTACATATCGTAATCCGGAAAGTACTTCATTTTAAACTTCTCCTGAAGCTGCCAATCGCTTAGTTCACCATATACATACACATCTCCTAGATCGCTCAGGTCATTGGTTTTCAAGTAAAAATGTATCAATGCATAGTCTCCATCTTCTACTATATTTATACCATCGTCATTTAATATCACACGCTTACCGTTGTAATCTAACCAACGTATATAGTTGAGATGACCTTTGGGTTCTTCTGGTCTGAGTACACAATTTTGAACACTGTCCCTGTATTTTTTTATCACATTGTTACTGAAGAAACGGAGTGATCGAATATCAAAAAAGCGAAACTCATTAGTACCCGGGAAAAGGTTCTTATCCTCATAGTTGAAACTAAGCTCATCGCCGTTCACAAAGAGTGGCTTGAGGTTATAGATAGCATTGTTCCAGCTGTTGTTTTGTAATATGGTTACGTTCACATCCAAAAAGGGATTGGGAATACTAAACCCTTTGTAATCTACCATAAAATCTACTTCTTGGTGGGTGAAACGCTTTTCAGCTAAGGTAGCCGTACGTATATCCGATCTTATCTTGGTCTGATTATCAACTACCATAAATCTGCGTGTAAGCAACACATCCTCTTCATCAAAGTTTCGATATACCTTGATAATGTAGTTGCCACTTTTGGTTATTTGCATACCGGCATCTGGAAATTTTACCGTGTAGTGTGTATATTTTGTAAATGCATTAGTAGAGAATTTAAAATCGGTAATCTCTCCCATTGTCTGACCCGTAACATACTCCATAGGTTGCAAGTCACTGGGTTCCCAGTTTCTATTGCAGTGAACAAATGAGAAGTTAAAAAACTCATTGTTGGGATCTAGCATATCGAAACTAAGCTGCAACTGGCTACCTGATGCAAGGTTTAGTAGCGGAAGCGGGTCATAGATATCTATATCCTTTTGAAGAATAACAGTAGCTATTTTATCATCAAAATTTTTATTGTCATACACTTCAGTTTGTGCTTTTACACTGGTTGAAAATGCCATGCACAGTAAGATAAATAGTAGTTTATTCATTGGTTCGATTATATCAAATATGAGGCCAATTTACAGCCTGTTCAATAGTAAACAATAATATGGGTATTTAGCTAAGCGAATAGCTCACTTTTTCTTGGCTTCTTCCCATACCTCATCCATTGCGGCAAGTGTCATATCTTCTAGCTGCTTACCTTGTGCCTTGGCATACGATTCTATAGCCTCGAATCGGTACTTGAATTTACGGTTGGTTTTTTCCAAAGCATCGTCTGGATTTATCTTTAGCCAGCGGGCATAGTTGACCAGACTAAATAGCAAATCACCAAACTCCTCCTCTTTTTCTATCCCCTCTGCTTCTTTAAATTCATGAAGTTCCTCGTCTACTTTCTCCCATACATCATCTTTACTGGGCCAATCAAAACCTACTTGAGCCGCCTTGTCTTGCATACGCATTGCCTTTACAAGGCTTGGCATACTGGTTGGCACACCACTCAGCACACCCTTATTTCCACCTTCTTTAAGCTTAAGCTGCTCCCAATTTTTCTTTACTTCTTCTTCATCCTTCACCGCTACATCTCCGTATATATGTGGGTGTCTACTTATCAGTTTTTCGCATACACCGTTGAGCACGTCCGATACATCATAGGCTTTTTTCTCCTCGCCCATTTTGGCATAGAACACGAGGTGCAAGAAGAGATCTCCCAGTTCTTTTTTTATCTCCTCATCATCATTTTCCAATATCGCATCGCTCAACTCATAGGTCTCCTCTATAGTGAGATGACGCAGCGATTCATTCGTTTGTTTTTTATCCCAAGGGCACTGCTCACGCAGCTCATCCATGATCGTAAGCAAACGGCCAAAGGCCTCTAAACGTTTATCCATGTAACCTATAGAATGTTATTTGCTTTCATCAAACCTACAAAACCTTCTTTGTAGTTTTTGCCGATCGGAATTTTAACTCCATTCACCTCACATCCTGAAGTACTAAATGACGCAACATGCTGTCTGTTGACAATAAAACTGCGGTGCACACGACTAAACATATCTGCTGGCAACTTCTTCTCCATATTCTTCATGGTTTGGAGTGTTACGATCTTCTTGTCTACTAAGAATATTTTCACATAATCTGCAAATGCTTCTACGTAGTAGATATCGCTGTAAGATAATTTTATGAGCTTCTGATTTGCTTTTACAAAAATGTGTTCGTTTTCTAAGTCAGACTCGGCCACACTGCTGGTATTCTTTATCTTCAGATACTCTTTGGCTTTATCTACTCCTTTTTCAAACCTATCATAGGCAATAGGCTTGAGTAAATAATCTATTGCATCTAGATCAAACCCTTCTACAGCATAATCTGGATGTGCCGTAGTGAACATAAATAATGGCTTATTTTCTAATGATTTCACAAAACTTAGTCCACTTATCTCGGGCATATTTATGTCTAAAAACATCAAATCTACTTTGTGTTTCTTTAGCACCTCACTTGCCTCAGCAGCGTTGTTGCACCTTGCTACAAGTGTAAGGTCTGGATGCTTGGCAACATAAGCCTCTATGATGTCTAATGCTAATGGTTCGTCGTCTACGGCTATACAATTCATACTATTCCTTTTTTTCAATTAATTATGTTAATTTTATATTGAGTTCTACTTTAAATTCAATATCGGTACTGCCCACATTCAGTGTATGCATTAGTGGGTAAAGAAGGTGTAGTCTCTTCCTCACATTGATAAGTCCTATGCCTCCTTGATATCCTTTTTGTTGTGATACCTCACTCCCATCCACTGGTTTACTATTAGCTATACTAAAGCGTAAATCTTCATTTTGGGTATCCACTTCTACCCTAACGTATCCTTTGGCCTTATCCTTGCCCAGTCCATGCTTAAAACTATTTTCTACAAATGGAATAAGCAGCATTGGGGCGATCTCTTTGGTATCTGTATCCCCATTAATAACGATATCCAAGTCCATGCGACTACCATGTCTTACCTTCTCGAGTTCCAGATAACTCTGCAAGTATTTTAGCTCCTGTGTGAGGCTCACTTTTTTCTCACTACCCTCATACAAAATATAACGAAGTATGTCGCTAAGTTTGAGAATAAGATCTGGTGCCAAGTCGTCCTTTTGCAAGGCAAGCGAATAAATACTATTGAGACTATTGAATAAGAAATGCGGATTAATCTGAGACTTGAGATACTTGAGCTCCGTCTCTGTATTGAGTTTGGCTAGTTCTTTGGCCAGTCGTTCTTTCTCATACCAGTGCTTTACAAGCTTTAGACTCATCGTAATTGCCGTCGTATACGTAATAGCCATGGACGTAGAGAGTAAAAATCGTGGAGAAAGCAAGCCGCTCTTAAACTCAGGACCTATGGTGTTAATTACCGTAAACACAGCTGCCTCCAGTAATGCTCCTAGTGATATAGACAGCGTTATTGCTAAAAAGTACTTTATGTAAACTCGTTTCTGCAAAAAGAATGGGAATAAGAGGTAAATATTGAAGTAGCTCACCACGGCATGTATGGCCACTATCACAAACGAGTTGATGTAAAAATCAGGCTTTGTAATACCCGGACTTAATACAAATACCCAAAATAGGTAGTATATGACCCAAAGAAAAATGTGATGTAGGTTGTAGGTAGTTGCTTTTTTGTACAACACCGAATTCACGAAAGAGTCTTGAGCACTACTCATATTAGGATACATTCAAAGGTATAGAAGCATATCTAAGAAATGCAGTGTAGCGGCTGAAAGGAGTATAAATTTCTATTAAGCTACTTGCGAAAATACCTGAGTAGCTTGTAACTCCAGTCCAAAACACTTACACCCGTTTTAAAATAATTATTATCATCTACAGCAGTAGAAATAGTATCTGTAGTGGTATAGTGCTGCTTTATGTTGGAAGAAACTGCAGCAAAAGTTAATATATTGAGTACCAATAAAGCTATGATAATAAGGGTTGATTTTTTAATGGATTTAAGCTTCTGTCTCATAACAATACTGCGTTGATTTAGAACAGTACGAATATAGTGCCAAAAAGTTACTTAGGCGATTTCATCGGTAAAAATGACAGTTACATCGACAGTAGCACCTGATTGTTGCTTTGCATTCTGTGCAAGGAACAAAATCTATAACGCTTCTGCCAAAGGTATTGTGAGACTTTAATACCTTTGTTGTATCAAATAGTAAATGATGCAGTTTCTAATATTACTCGGATTAATTTTAGTCGTAATGTCACTCGCTTTTATAGGCATGGCAGTACGCGTGTTTCTTGTGAAGGATGGTGAGGTACGCGGTGGTTGTGCCGGCAAAAACCCCATGATGCAAGAAGAAGGTGCTGCCTGCACGATGTGCGGTGCTCAGCCAACAGAAGAGTGCCAGGCTGAGCCTGCATAAGTAAATACTGCACAGCCGAGCTCTTTAGCAACGTATTTACATACAAAGCAAAATAGTAAGGATAATTATGAGCACCGTGTGGTACGCCTATCCCTTTTCCTCATATACCTGTACTAGCTCCATACACGTGTCTATGGCTGCTTCCATATCTTGTACGCTCACGTACTCATGTTTGCTGTGTATGGCCATTTCTCCTGTAAAAATATTGGGACAAGGCAATCCCATAAAAGAAAGACGTGAACCATCTGTTCCTCCGCGTACAAGATCTTGTTTTGGCTCTACTCCTGCTCGTTTCATTGCTTCTACTGCATTGTCTTCTATATGTGGAAACTGATTCAGCATTTCTCTCATATTTCTGTATTGCTCTTTTACCGCTACCTCATATCTGGCACCAGGATAATGGGCTAGTGTTTTCTCTGCTAAGTCTATGAGAACCTGTTGGTGCTTTTCTAAATTGGCAGTAGTAAAATCACGGATCAAGAAGTCGACGCTTGCTACCTCTAGTTGCCCTTTCAAATTATACGGATGTACAAAGCCTTCTGCCCTGCTTGTAGTTTCGGGCGAGAGACCTGTAGGAGGTAACGTTTCCAAAAAATGACTGAGCACTTTTACGGCATTTACCATTTTACCCTTAGCATAACCCGGATGTGCACTGATACCATGAAAGGTTACCGTCATAGCATTGGCTGAAAAAGTATCGCCTTCTAGCGAGCCACGAGTACCACCGTCTAGCGTGTAGCCTACGTCTGCATTTAGTTTCGTCATATCCAACTTATCTACGCCTCTACCTACCTCCTCGTCTGGAGTAAAGAGTATACGAATATCTCCATGCTTTACGCTAGAATTCTGTATTAGTTCTTCTGCTAACTGCATTATGATGGCCACTCCTGCCTTATCATCAGCTCCAAGCAATGTGCTACCACTTGCCGTAATAATATCATCTCCTATACGCTCTGCAAGGTAGCTGTGCTGGTTGGTAGTGATTACCTGTGTTGTATCATCTGGCAGCGTTATGTCTTGGCCTTGATAGTCTTGGTGAAGGATAGGTTTCACATTAGCTCCACTACAATCGGGTGCCGTGTCTACGTGTGAGCAGAAACAAATGGTTTCTATCTTCTTATCCGTATTACTGGGCACTGTACCAAAGACATAGCCCCATTCGTCCATATAAGCATCTGTTACCCCAATAGACTGTAGTTCATCTACGAGTAGTAAACTCAGATTCTTTTGCTTTTCTGTACTGGGAAATGTTTCACTATAGGGGTCACTTTGTGTGTCTACCTGTACATATCTCATCAGCCTATCGGCTACTTTTCTGGCTTTTTCGGTCATCATTATAAAGACCGCAAGGTAAAGGAATAAGAAGAAAAATAGAACTCCCTTATTCTACAAATTCTCCTTGTAGCTCCGTACCGTTCTCATAGATAAAGAATGCACTAAGCGTAGAATCTTGCTGCACTATCTTTCTAGATTCCTCTAGGCCTAACACCATAGCTGCTGTAGCGTATGCATCTGCCACTGCACATTTTTTGTGCAATATGCTTGCACTCTTTAATATACTCATTACAGGCTTACCATCTCTAGGATCCAATGTGTGACCTACCAGTTTACCCTCTATCGAGTAGAAATCTTGGTAATTACCACTTGTGGCTAAGGCAATATCTTCTAGCTCCAGCACTTTGAAAAAATCTGAAGACTTGGCTCCTAACAAAGGGGTATTGATACCTACTTTCCAAGACACACCTTCTGCATTTTGCCCTTTTAGTCGCATCTCCCCCCCTACTTCCACCAAATAATCATCTACTCCTTGTACCGTTAAGTAATTTCCTATAATGTCTACTAAATATCCTTTGGCAATAGCATTAAAATTGAGTTGCACCAAGGAGTCCAATTTATACGGAACGCCCTGCTTATCAAACAGCACTTTTTCCATTCCCTTGTGAGCTATAGCATATGCTACAGCTTCTGTACTCATCGCCTCTTCCGCCTTTTTAGCACGCATATAATCATCAAAAAGCAGCTTCGCACTGGGATCAAATGCTCCTGCAGTCTTACTACTAATGCTTTTGCTCAGGCTTACCATCTCTACAAAGTGACGCATATCATTTGCAAAATGCTTTGCTTCATTTGGATCATTCCATAATGCATCTGAGTTGGTATTGAACGCACTAATGAGCGAATTGTCCTGATAAGTAGATAGACCGTGATTCACGGCAAATACCATAGAATCTATTTTTTGCTGAATACTATCTATTGCTGTACTTGAGTATACAATGTGGTATGTAGTACCCAATGCGTTGCCAGACACCTTGTTTTGTTGAATCGTAGTTTCTTGTTTACACGCAACAAAACCTACTAGCATAAAAAAAAGGCAGATTGCTCTGCCTTTTGATGTATTGTTATAATTCATTATCTGAATTTTATTTCTAATTGTTATCCGCCGAAATCGTCAAAGGCAACGTTCTCTGGTGGCACTCCCCAGTCATCACACATTTTAAGAACGGCTTGGTTCATTAGTGGAGGACCACAAAAGTAAAATTCAATATCCTCAGGAGCTTCGTGCTTCGTCAGGTACTCGTCTATTACTGCTTGGTGTACAAACCCAGAGAATCCATCTCCAACATTGTCCTCCATATCTGTTTTGGTAACCCAATTGTCTTCTGGAGTGGCATCTGATAATACTACATAGAATTTAAAATTCGGAAACTCCTCCGCTATTTTGTTAAAGTGATCTAAGTAGAATAACTCTCTCTTAGAACGCCCACCGTACCAGTATGTTACCTTTCTACCTGTTTTCAAGGTATGGAACAAATGGAATAAGTGAGAACGCATAGGTGCCATCCCTGCACCACCACCAATATAGAGCATTTCTGCATCCGTCTCTTTAATAAAGAACTCACCGTAGGGTCCAGATATAGTTACCTTATCACCTGGCTTACATCCGAAAACATACGAAGAACACAGTCCTGGATTTACATCCATCCACTTGTTATTCTTTCTATCCCAAGGTGGAGTAGCTATACGTATGTTTAGCATTACTATATTCCCCTCTGCTGGGTGATTAGCCATAGAGTACGCTCTAAAAATAGTTTCATCATTCACCATTTTAAGATCCCAAAGACCGTATTTATCCCATTCAGATTTAAAATCCATGGCATCACGACCATCGGCTACAAGTTCTGGGTGTGCAGTGATATCAATCTCTCCAAAATCAACAGTGATTGGCGGAACATCTACCTGAATATATCCACCTGCTTCAAAGTCAAGATTTTCACCTTCTGGAAGCTTCACTACGAATTCTTTTATGAAAGAGGCTACATTGTAGTTAGAAACTACTTCGCATTCCCACTTCTTGATACCAAATACCTCTTCAGGCACTTCTACCACCATGTTTTCTTTTACCTTCACTTGGCAAGCAAGTCTCCAGTTGTCTTTCTGCTCGCTTCTTTTGATGTGACCCGTTTCTGTAGGGAGAATATCTCCACCACCCTCGTGTACCTGACACTTGCACATAGCACAAGTACCCCCACCACCGCAAGCAGATGGCAAGAAAAGTTCAGCTTGTTGCAATGCTCCCAAAAGGGTACCACCCGCTTCTACCTCTACTTCTCTTTCTCCATTTATTGTAAGTTTCACAGCACCTTGGTTTACCAGTCTTTTAGCGGCTATCATTAGCATAGCTACCAAAAGAATAATGACAGAGGTAAATACCGCTGCTGCAAGTAATATGACTGTTGTGTTTAATGCTATTATCATTTCTTTATTCTGAATAGTTTGCTACTGAATTAACTACTGATTCTGCACTTTTGTTTTCAACTTTCGCTGATGATTTTTCTTGTTCAGCTTGTTGCTGCTCTGTTGTCTTAAAAGGAAGCTCAAAACCACCGAAACTCATGAAACCAAAAGCCATAAGTCCGACGATAATAAATGTAATACCTAGACCTCTAAGCGGCTTCGGCACATCTGCATAAGCCATTTTCTCACGAATAGCAGCAAGCGACACTACTGCGAGGAACCATCCAATACCAGAACCTAGAGCAAAAGTCACAGCCTCTGCAAACTCATAATCTCTTGTAGGCAAGAACAACGCACCACCTAGTATAGAACAGTTTACAGCGATAAGTGGTAAAAATATACCGAGTGAGTTGTACAACGCTGGAGAGAATTTCTCTACTACCATCTCTGTTAGCTGCACAAATGCTGCTACTATCGCAATAAACACGATAAATTTAAGTACTTCTAAATCTACTGTGGCAAAATCTGCACTTATCCAGGTAAGAGCTCCTTCCTTTAGCAAGAAGTTATAGGCTAACCAGTTCAACGGTACCGTGATACCCAGAACAAAAATTACAGCCATTCCAAGACCGGCTGCAGTCTTATATTTTTTGGATACTGCAAGGTATGAACACATACCAAGGAAGTAAGCAAAAATCATATTATCGATAAAAATCGACTTGATAAATATGTTTATTAAATTTTCCATTTTTCTATCTATTAAGATTTTCCAATTAATCCTCTACGTAACCGCTTCGGCTTCTTACTATCCAAATTAGCACACCTAGCAAAAGACAAGCTCCAGCGGGTGACATCATAACTCCATTACCTATATAACCATCTGGCATTACTTGGAAACCAAATAGTTTTCCGCTACCAAATAATTCTCTAAAGAACGCAATAGCAAGGATAATCCAAGCGTACCCGAAAGAGTTACCCAAACCATCTAAAAATGCATCCCAAGGCTTATTCCCCAAAGCAAATGCCTCGAGACGTCCCATCACAATACAGTTTGTAATAATAAGTCCAATAAACACAGATAGTTCTTTCCAGATATCATAGCTATACGCTTTCAATACCTGATCTACAATGGCTACCAAAGAGGCTACAACTACCAGTTGTACAATGATTCTAATTCTGTTGGGAATAGTATTTCTCAAAGCAGAGATGACAACATTGGCCAGTACAAGTACTGCTGTTACGGCAACAGCCATTACAAATGTAGGCTTGAGTGCCACAGTAACGGCAAGTGCAGAACATATACCCAATACTTGGATAGTGATTGGGTTATCCTCATCCAATGGATTGGAAAGAAGTTGTCTTCTTTTCTTACTAAAAAGTGGCTCAGAAGGCTTTTTTACTTCTACTACTTTATCGTTTGTTTTTTCAATTGTTTCAGTACTCATTATTTCTGTGCTTTAATAAATGATTTGTACATAGCTAGGTAATCATCTAGCATATTATTAACTCCTTTTGCCGTAATGGTGGCACCACTTAGTCCGTCCACTTTGTGTGCACCTTCGTATGTATTACCCTCACCTTTTTGAAAATGAGGAGCATCAAGCTCTCCATTAGCATTGAATATTTCTTTACCAATAAAACGGCTTTGAACTTCTTGTTCTGTAATACGAGCACCCAGTCCAGGTGTTTCACCTTTGTGATCCAATACTAGACCGCCTAGCGTTTTCAGATCTGCCTCTACAGCTACATATCCCCAGATAAAATCCCAAAGGCCTTTACCATATACTGGAAATACATACGCTTTTATCTTATTGGAATCAGCTTGGTCGTACACCTTATACACAGGCAATTCACGTACATCTTTTGGCTTCTTATATTCTTTGAATACGTTTATACTAGCTTCTTCGGTTTCTACTTTGACGCCGTCGGCTTTCACTACTACTGTTTTCACAGTCTCACTGTACAACGCTGTTATTTCCTCATCAGACATCGTGCTCATCGCTTTTTCGCCAAGAGCAGCTTTCAAAATAAAGTTTTGTTTTTCAAGAAGCACCTCTGCATCTTGCTTTGGTTTCAGTGCAAGAGCTACTACAGCTAGTACCGAACCAAATACCAATGTCATTATTATCGCGTACGATATAATGTACTTATTATCGTTTTTATTAAACTTGGACACGTTTTAATCTTGTTTTAATGTTAGACTGAACTACATAGTAGTCGATGAGTGGAGCAAATACATTCATAAGAAGTATTGCCATCATTATACCTTCTGGGTATCCTGGGTTAAATACACGTATTAGTACGGTGATAACACCGATAAAAAATCCGTACACCCATTTCCCGGTTTCCGTTTGTGCGGCAGAGACAGGATCTGTTGCCATAAATACTGCTCCGAAGGCAAAACCACCTATTATTAAGTGATACATCGCTGGAATATCCATCCACGCACCGCTTGCTCCAGAGATATTGAAAATCCATCCCATGAACAAACCACCTATAAAGGTACTTGCCATTATTTTCCAACTCCCTACGCCAGCAGCTATCAATATAACAGCTCCTATGAGTATAGCCACAACAGATGTTTCACCTATACTGCCTTGTATATTACCCCAAAAAGCAGGCATTATACTACCTCCGGCCAATAAGTCTGAACTCCATCCGGTGCCTGCAGAAGTAGCTGATGCTAAATTACCTAAAGCGGTAGCACCTGAGTAACCATCTACCGTAGCAACGCCATCTGGCAATGCAGCCCATACAGTGTCTCCACTCATACTACTTGGATAACCAATGTATAAGAACATACGTGCTGTGAGTGCGGGGTTAAGTAAGTTCATACCAGTACCACCAAAAACCTCTTTACCTATTACCACTGCAAAAGCTGTAGCTAGACCCACCATCCACAATGGAACATCTGGCGGCATACAAAGCGGTATTAGCATCCCAGTCACTAGAAAGCCTTCGTTTACTGGGTGACCTCTAAATTGAGCAAAACCCATCTCAATACCCAATCCTACTGCATAGGATACGATAATGATTGGAAGAGTTTGCAACAAACCTACCCAGAAATTATTGAATAAATCTCCGTCTGTACCTGTAAGGGCTAGACTCTGCTGATGACCTACATTCCACATACCAAATAGCAAAGCAGGTAACATTGCGATAACTACTATAAACATGGTACGTTTCAAATCTATACCGTCGCGTATGTGCGAACCATTCTTGGTAGTATGATTGGGTACGAATAAAAATGTTTCAAATGCATCAAATGTAGAATGCAAGAAACTAAGCTTTCCTCCTTCTGAGAAGGTTGGCTTTAATTTGTCAACTTGATCTCTTAAAAATTTCATATTAACTTTCTTCTGCCATTAATTGTAGTCCTTCTCCTAGCACTTTTTGTACGTCTATCTTAGATGTACATACAAACTCACAAAGTGCCATATCTTCTTCTATTACCTCGTAAATACCCAAATTCTCCATAAGCTCAAGGTCTTTTGCCATCACTGCTTTCACAAGCTGTTGTGGCATAATGTCCATAGGCATTACTTTTTCGTACTGCCCGGTTACTACGTAAGCTCTGGGCTCACCGTGAGGATTTGTATTTACTTTAAATTTCTTTTTCAAAAATTTTGAAATGGGAAGCGATGGGCTTAATGTCGGTCTTGGATAAGAGGGAAATAACCATCCTAACATTTCATATTGATCACCTTCTGGAATAATGCATAATTGATTATCCGAAAACCCTAAGTAACCATCGGTAGCTATTCTGTCTCCTGTGAGCACATTACCACTTATTACACGTACATTTTCTTGCTTTAAATTACCGTCTAAAATAGTGGCAATATTGGCACCTACTCTTGTTTTGTAGTAGGCTGGAGTATTTACCTCTGAGCCTGCTGCTACAATAGTCTGCTCAAGATTTACATTCCCGGTTGCAAAAAACTTGCCAATAAAAGCAACGTGTTGTGGCCTTAGGGTCCACACTACATCTCCTTTGTTTATAGGATCTACCTTATTTATCTGAAGACCTACAAGTCCACTTGGATGTGGACCAGAGAACGTATTCACTTCTACTCCAGTTACTTGTGAGTATATATCTGCATTCTTATCAGCATGAAGATTTAAATGAACCTTTCCGTCTGTAAGCATTTGCAATACTTCAAAACCAACTTTCAGACTTGCTTCTTCCCCTTTTAGCGAGATACTAAGGTCTGCTGCCAATGGAGCTGAATCAAAACCAGAAACGTGTATTGCTTTTGGCGAAATATCTGTATCTGCAATAACACCAAAAGGACGTTGAACAATGAATGGCCAAAAACCAGCTTCTAGCAGTAGGGCTTTCACCTCATCTCTAGATTTGCCAGCATATCCAGAGGTTGCAAATGGCTTGTAGCTCACTTCTGAGTCTGCCAATATTTTTACTTCCATGATAGCCCTTCTATCTCCACGTACTATCTCTGCAACTTCACCACTAACTGGCGAAGTAAAACAGATACTACTATCACCCTTATCTGTAAACAGACAATCTCCTGCTTTCACTTCATCTCCTTGCTTCACGTTAAGTTTAGGGATGAGTCCTTTAAAGTCCTTTGGTTTTAATGCAAAGGTTGCAGGGGCTTGTACACTATGTATGGTGTTTTCAGGTTGCCCTTCTAACGTTATGTCCATACCGCGTTTTATTTTTACATTTTTACCCATGAAATGCTTGTTTAATTTCCTGCAAATGTATGTTTTTGACCAAACAATAAACCCCCACCAAGCAAGAATTATTTACGACTTATTTCAACGGGTATTTACACCCGTAAGATGCCGTAAAACAAGGGACGTTTAAGCTATTTTGAACAAATACAAATAATTATACCAACGGCGTTTTACTTTCTTTTTTTTTAACACCATTGAAAAGATATAAAAGAGCACCGATATTTACAATGGCAATCACCAAAAACACATGTGTAAAATTTACAAAGACATTACTATAAATAGATGCAGAGCCAATGGCTCCAAGCGTTATTCCTGCTTCTAGAGCAATAAATAATGTAGCCATAGCCCTGCCAGATCTGACACCATTTGCAACATCTACAGCCCAAGCAAATAAAGCAGGAGAATTTATTCCTGATGCCATACCGCAGAAAATTGCCGCCAGATAAAACAACTCTACTTGTCTAAACATGAGTAAAATAGCAGCTACCACCCAAAAACTTATTCCAATTTTACAACTAAAAATCCTTCCTCTAATATCGGAGAGTTTACTTGTGAACAGTCTTATAAAAATAGTCGACACAGTCATAACGGATATAAACAACCCTTTATTCTCAATCCCCAAACCTACGGAATAATCTGGTATTAGCGTAATTATTGCTCCGAACATAGTAACGGTAAGCAACATGAGCACAGCTGGCTCTTTTGCTCTGCTATCCCAAACATCATCTGCATTAAGTTTAAAATGATGAAGCTTTAACGGATGGACATTTGGCAAACTTTCATGCATCGTAAATACAAAGAACACCGAGAAGAAGGCGATTAGTCCCGAAAGGTAGAACATATTAGTGAGCCCAACCTGACTCACAATAAAACTACTAGCAGCATACCCACTCATCATACCTAGGTTATTCATTATACCAATTAGTCCCATGGCTTCTCCCCTTCGATTCGCAGGTATAATATCTGCTAGATAGGCTACCGAACCAGTTGGCATAAACCCTGTACTAAGCCCATGAAAGAAACGCAGAAATAGAAATCCGAATACGAAACTCAATAATGGATAGAAGAATGACATTATAATACAGACAACTCCTCCAAATATCATTATTGGTTTACGGCCAATAATATCTGCAAGCTTTCCGCTAATAGGCCTAGATAGGCCTGCTGCTATAGTGAATAGACCAATCGTCCAACCTTTGTAATCTGCACCTCCTAGAGACGTAATATAGTCTGGCAATTCGGGAATAAGTATAGTGAAACTAAAAAAGAATAACAGTGTGCTTAAACATAGCAACCAAAACTGACGTGGAAATTTTGAGAACAATAGCTTCTTTAAAATAGGTGATAAAAAAAGGAGCTCACCTTGGTGAGCTCCTCGTATTTATTTCTGACGATGTATTAGAATTATTTTCTGCTCTTGATGAAAGTTTCTATTTCAAGTACTTTCTCATAGGATTTTCCGTTCCAATAGCCTAAAAAATCAACGGTCTGAGGTGATCTGGCTATAAGTTGTTTTATCTCTGGGATTGTATCTTTACTGATAAGCACGTTCGTCTTTTGATAATTCATCGAGTTACTTACTTTTACAGTAACATAATATGCTGGTCTTTTGACTACTGGTTTAGTAGGCGGCCTACCCATTTTTTTCTTGTCGTCTTTTTTATCTTTTTTCTTTGCCATTGTGGAACTTATTGCTCGTGTGCAAACATATCAAAGTTTGCGAATAATCAAATTTTTATTGGGCTTAATCTATCTAGCATTGTCTTATTTTAGTCGTTATGGTACTTGCCGCCGTTTAAAATAGTAAACGCCCTGTACAATTGCTCTAAAAAAATAGTCCGAACCAAATGATGTGGAAAGGTAAGTTTACTCAAACTCCAAAAACCATTTGCTCTGGACCTAACTTTAGCTGAGAAACCGAAAGCTCCTCCGATAATAAAGGTTAGGTTGCTCTCATTCACAATGCGGTCATTCAGCTCGAGTGCCCATTTCCTACTAGAAAATTCATCTCCATTCTCATCCAATAACAATACATAATCACTTGAACCAATATGATTCAATAATTGTTGTTCTTCCATACGCAGACAGTCTTCGCGTACGGCAGATTTTTTAGAGCTAGGAACTGTGATATAGTTTAGCTTCGCAAATTTGTTAAGCCTCTTGAGGTATTCCGCTTCACTTTGCTTGTAAAACGTTTCTTTAGTCTGACCTACAACTATCAGCTTTATAGCCATTAAGGTTTATCTATGTCGATTGGTTCACTGTTATGATCCAAAAAACTATAGTCTAGCATTCCTTGCTTAATATCACCTTTGATGGTAACCCATTTTTTGTATTTACTAAACCAATGCATACGTCTACTCGGCATACCTTGTTTCATAAACGCCGCTAGATAAGGATTGGTGACAATAGTCACTTTTTTATGTTTAGCCACAGTGAGCAAATACTCCAGATGATTTTCTATATCGTCTATAATCATTACACTAGATGTAATAGTACCAGTACCTGAACAAGTAGGACATTTTTCTGACGTCTTAATGGACATTTCAGGTCTTACACGTTGGCGTGTGATCTGAATTAAGCCAAACTTACTCATTGGTAAAATGGTATGCTTTGCTTTATCATCTTCCATAGCATCGCTTAGCGTATTGAAGAGCTGTTTCTTAAAATAGGGTGTACGTAGATCGATAAAATCGATAACTACTATTCCACCCATATCACGCAACCGAAGCTGACGTGCTATTTCTTTGGCAGCATCCAAATTAGCTGCGAGTGCATTCTCTTCCTGGTTACTAGACCGAGCAGTCTTGCTACCGCTGTTCACATCGATAGAGTGCAATGCTTCAGTATGCTCAATAATAAGGTACGATCCGCCAGAGCAAGACACTGTTTTACCAAACGAGCTCTGTATCTGTTTATCTATACTAAATTGGCTAAAGATATTTTCTTTTCCAGTATAATGCTTAAGCACCTTGGTAAGCTTGGGATCTATGGAGCTAAGGTGAGCTTTCATCTCCTCATAGAGTAGTTTTTGATTAATGGTGATGGCACCAAAATCATAGCTGAGCAAATCTCTTAATATAGCAAAACTCTTTTGAGCCTCACCAAGAACTCTGTCTCTTGGTTGAGCATTAGGCAACTTTGTGAAAATACTTTCCCACTTTTGTTGCAGCTCTAAAATATCTTGATGTAAGTCTTGACCACCTTTCTGCTCTGCGGCAGTCCGGCATATCAGCCCTAGTTTTGGTGTCTTTAGGCTATTGCCCAAATTTTTGAGACGTTTACGTTCTTCTAAGGTGCTTACTTTTTTACTTACGTTTACCGTATCATAAAAGGGCACCAAAATGAAGTATCTTCCAGCTATGGAGATTTCTGTTGTAAGCCGTGGACCTTTAGAAGATATTGGCTCTTTTGCTATTTGGACAAGAATTTGTTGATTCCGTTTTAGCACCTGGCTAATCTTACCAGTTTTAACAGTCTCGGGCTCCAATTTAAACGAAGAAAGATCTCCCTCTGTTCGTTTACCATCCAAAGTCTCATCGGTTATCTTAACCCATGAATTGATGTATGGCCCTAAATCATGGTAATGTAAAAAGGCATCTTTTTCGTGCCCTACGTCTACAAATGCCGCGTTTAAACCCGGCATTATTTTTTTTACCTTACCTAAATAAATTTCACCTACTAAGAAATTGCTATTATCGCTTTTCTCTTCGTGTAATTCAACAAGTTTCTTATCCTTAAGCAGAGCTATTCTTTCTCCTTCTTGCCCTACGTCTATTATCATTTCGTAGGCCATGTTGCTTCAGGATTATGTATTACTTCTTTTTCTTGTGTCTATTTTTTCTTAGACGTTTCTTACGCTTGTGTGTAGCAATCTTGTGTCTCTTTCTTTTCTTACCGCTTGGCATAATGTATATATTTTAAAATGTTTTAATTTAATTTTTTGCGAATCTCAGCAAGTTTGACTTTATACTCCTGATTTTCGGGCTGCAAAAGTATTAATTTTTCAAACCTTTTCTCAGCTTTTTCTAATTGACCTGATTCTATTGAAAAAAGACCTAGATGATAGATGGCTCTTAGGTTGTTCGTATCAGCCCTAGACACCGCTAATAATTTCATTATGCCTTCATTCATAACCAATGACATATCGTTGGTTTCTTTGCCTTGAGAAATATTTGCAAGAGCATTATCCACTGCTGCTTCTAGATCTGCATCTGGAGCAATAGTGACATCATTCACTCGCATGGGTGACTGTTCGCTCTCTGTTGTCGCTTCATCGCCGTGATCGTGTCCATCGTGATTTTCGGTAACTTCTGATGTGGTACTGTTACATCCTGCCTGGGTGAGGCCTACCATAAGTGCTATACCAAACACCAGAATGATGGTGTTGAAAATAGTTAATTTTCCTTTCAAATGTATATACTGAGGGATTATTTAATTAGTTTTCTTTAACTTTTTCTACAAAAGTCTTAGCTGGCTTAAATTTTGGAATATTATGAGCAGGTATCGTAATCTGTGTGTTTTTCGAAATATTTCGTGCAATTTTTTGAGCTCTTCGTTGGACAACAAAACTCCCAAAACCTCTAAAATAAACGTTCTCTCCATTGATTAGTGAACCTTTTACAATTTTGAAGAAACTTTCTACTGTTTCTTGCACAACTGCTTTCTCAACGCCAGTACGTTCTGAAATCTCGTTAACTACTTCTGATTTAGTCATATGTTCCTCATTTTTTTATGGTTATCTTGCAAAAGTATATTATTTATTCTTAATAAATTGCGGATATACCTTTTTTTGCGAAACTTTTGAATTTCAATAATTTACTCATAGACTGGTACACTATTCATAAACGTGACTTGCCATGGCGACACACAAAGGATGCTTACAAGATATGGCTATCTGAGGTAATGCTCCAACAAACACGTGTAGCTCAAGGGCTGCCCTATTATGAAAAATTCGTAGAGCGTTATCCTACGATTTATGATATGGCACAAGCTGATGAGCAAGAAATTCTAACCCTTTGGCAAGGATTGGGATACTACTCTAGAGCTCGGAATATGCATGCTGCTGCCAAAACAGTGACGGATGATTACTCCGGAGTTTTTCCGAATAACTACAAAGATATTTTGTCTCTAAAAGGAGTCGGCGAATATACAGCTGCAGCCATTGCTAGCTTTGCTTTTGGCCTACCACATCCGGTTGTCGACGGCAATGTATATCGTGTAATCTCTCGAATGTTTGCTATAAAAGAACCCATAAACAAACCCCTTGGCCAAAAAGCTATTCGTGCTGCTGTGAGTGAAATTTTTGACACAAAACGCCCTGCTCTATTTAACCAAGCCATTATGGAATTTGGTGCTTTACACTGCACACCAAAGAATCCACTGTGTACTTCCTGTCCGCTTCAGGATAATTGCCTTGCCAATGAAAAAGGCTTGGTAAATACACTGCCTCACAAGCAAGGGAAAACAAAAGTAAAGAGTGTAGTGCATAGTTACTTGTATTTTCAACACAAAGAAAATACGTACATCGAAAAACGTAAATCGGGTATTTGGCAAAATTTACATCAATTTCCTCTTACAGAAGAAAACCTAACGCTATTTGAACTAATAGAGAACGCTAATCTGCTGATAGAAAACAAAGTATCTCTAGAAATAGGTCCTTCTTTTAGTACAACTCACTTACTGTCTCACCGTAAAATAACTGCTCACTTTTACACAATATACTTAGACAAAAAGCCTATTTTTTCAAAAAGCAATATATTTGAAATAGATTTGGGACAAATGGGGGCCATATACCCGACGAGTGTGCTCACTCAGAAGTTTCTCAACCAACAAAAAAAAGATGATAAATAAAGTAATACTAGTAGGTAATTTGGGTAAAGATCCTGAAGTGAAATACCTCGACGCCAACAAAGTTGTTGCCACTCTTGCTCTAGCTACAAGTGAGCGATATACTGACAAAAATGGTAACAAAGTAGAAAATACAGAATGGCACAACCTAGAAATGTGGGACGGCCTTGCCAAAGTAGCAGAGAAGTACTTGAATAAAGGAAGTATGATCTACGTAGAAGGTAGACTAAAAACAGATATGTACGAGAAAGATGGTATAAAAAGGTATAGCACCAAAATACGTGTATCTTCAATGAACATGTTAGGTAAATCTGGCGGAGGAAACAATGCAGGTGGCGGAGCTTCAACAGCTGAACAACAGCCAAGTGCTCCAGTAAAAGAGGTTGAAAAACACAATGAGGCAGCCATTGAAAGCATCATAGATGAAGGAGATGATGACCTTCCATTTTAACCTAGATATACGACATTGAAAAGCGACTCCGAGCCCTATCAACAGATATTTTTTTTATTACAGGCTACACAAGATTCGACTGTAGGTTCCGATTTACTTGTGGGTATTTTCGGCTTTTTGGTTATTCTCATTTTCCTTGGTTTATCTGCCCTATTCTCTAGTTCAGAAAATGCTTTCTTTAGCCTTAGTCCTGGTCATCTCGTAGAGCTTAATGATGAGAATACGCCTGCTAGCATGGTAGCTCTAGACCTCATAAACGAGCCCAATAGGAAGACTGGTACACGTAGGCTATTGGCCACTATTTTGTTGATGAACAATCTCATCAATATCTTCATCGTTATATTTTCGAGTTGGTTATTTGAGCGTGTTTTTCATTTTTCTAGTTTAGACCTTGGTATAATTCTGCTATCTGCAGAAATCATTTCATTTTTATTTCAAGTAGTCCTTATCACCTTCTTACTAGTACTCATTGGTGAGATTATTCCCAAAATATATGCAACACAAAACAACTTAAAGATAGTACGACTCATGAGCAGGCCGCTTAAGGTATGCTACACTATCTTCAAACCAGTTGTATTAAGCCTTGCGGCTAGTTCATCCATATTCGATAAATACCTCAAAAACAGACAACACAGCATTTCTATGGAGGAGATAAGCCAGGCTATTGACATTGCAGACGGAAACAAGGAGATAGAAGAAAAGCACATTTTAAAAGGACTAATCAACTTTGGTAATACCAGCGTGAAGCAAATAATGAAGCCACGTACAGAGGTTAACTGTATTGATATTACGACTGATTCACAAGAATTACTCGACATCATCATAGACTGGAGTTACAGCCGTATTCCTGTGTACGAAGAAACCTTTGACCAGGTACGTGGCATACTTTATATCAAAGATTTATTGCCACACATCCACAAGAAAACTAACTTCAAATGGAGGGACCTGATACGTCCTACTATGTTTGTACCAGAGCACAAAAAAATTGATGATTTGCTACAGGAGTTTCAAGACAAACGTGTACACATGGCTATAGTAGTAGACGAATATGGAGGGACCAGCGGGATAGTTACCATGGAGGACATCCTAGAGGAAGTATTTGGCGAGATAAAAGATGAGTTTGATGAGGAAGATCTCTCCTACTCTAAGCTAGACAATAACACATACATATTTGAAGGCAAAACCGCTTTGCATGACATTTCTAAAATACTGGAACTTGCACCAGACTACTTTGAAAAAGTAAAGGGGGATGCTGATACGCTAGGCGGATTACTTATGGAAATACAAGAGAAAATACCCCGTAAGGGCGAAAAAATAATCTTTGACAATATTACGTTTACCGTAGAGAGTGCTGACTCTAGAAGAATAAAACGTGTAAAATTGAGTATTGCCAGAACTCTACTTGAAGCAGATGAAAAATGAGTAAACTATTTTCTTACATACTAGGATGCTGCTTTCTAATGGTAGGATGTACGGACTATATACCAAAGCCAAAGGCATATCCACGGATATACTACCCAGAACGCAATTTTACTGAAATAGATACCGATTGCCCCTTCTCATTTGAAATACCAAACTACAGCAAACTCGTTCCATACGCACAAGACCATGAGCCTTGTTGGTATAATCTGATGTACCCACAATTTAATGCAACGCTTCACCTAAGCTACATTGAGATTAAGTCCACAGCAGACTTAGATAGCCTAACAGAAGATGCATATAAAATGGTCTTTAAACCGCACCTACAGCGTGCGGAGGAAATAATAGAGCGAGAAATCAGTGATACAGCAAAAGGTTTTTCGGGGTTAATCTATGACCTACAAGGCAAAACAGCTACTCCTCTCAACTTTTATATCACAGACAATAAAAAGCATTTTTTTCGCGGGTCATTTTACTTCAATACAAGAACTTCCCAAGATAGCGTTATGCCTATCTACAATTTTATTAATGAGGACATAATGCGGTGCATTAGGACCTTTGAGTTTAAACTTTAAACAAGCACTATCTTACCCGTAATGTCCTTCCGATACGTAGGGTCGTAGTCCTACTAATACGATTTAATCTGCATATCCTGTTTACCGTTGTGCCATAACGTTGTGCTAGGCCAGATAAGGTGTTCCCTCTGCGTATCTTATGGTATCTACGTGCATTGAGAGGTGCTACATTTGCTCTTGTATTTCCCTTTTTGATGTACGGAAACCATGTGTGATTGACAGTTACTTGATCACTTTTGAGCGTGAAGGTAGTGAAATCTATTATTCGAGAAGGATCAAAAGCTTGTCCCATAAGCATCGTCTGAAAATGTAAGTGCGTACCGGTACTGCGTCCTGTGCTGCCACCGTAACCTATTACTTGCCCTGCACGGATCGTTTGATTCACTGTTACTATAGTTTCGCTGAGATGAGCGTAGAGCGTCTCTAAACCGTTGTAGTGGCGTACCATAACATAGTTACCAAAACCTCCAGGATTGTACCGTTGTATGCGGACCACACCATCAAAAGCTGCATATACTGGGTCACCAATATCGAGGTCTATGTCTATCCCCTTGTGCCAGCGGCTTCTTCTCCAGCCGTATTTACTAGTTATACGCCCGTTGAAAGGGTGCACATACTCACAGCCTTCTTCTACAAGGTCGAGCGTGTACCCTAATTTCATCAATTTGTAGTCATAGGCTGGGCTGTCTATATTTCTGGCGTTCCAATCTTGGCCATATATATTCTGTGCGGGCAATAGATCTAAGTCAAAATCCGAAGATACTATCTCCTTTACGCTTCGTTCTAAACGGATGTCTACCGTGTCTACTTGTGCCAATGAGCTAGCACACAAAGCACACGATAGTGCTAGTAAACTACTTCTCCAATATTGCTCTAATCTCTTTCTCATCCTCTTTCAATTGGTTTATTAGCGACTGTAAATCATCAAATTTTTGCTCGTCACGCGTGCGTGAAACAAAAGCAATGGTTATATCTTTGTGGTACACATTCTGATTAAAATCAAAAAGGTGTACCTCAATACTCCATTTCTTGTCATCAAAAGTAGGATTGTAACCAACATTTAACATCCCTTCAAACTTTTTTTCGTCGATATATACCCACACTGCGTACACACCATTTCTAGGAATGAGCTTATAGCTGCTATTTACTCGTATGTTGGCCGTTGGGTATCCAATTGTAGTACCTCTTTGCAGGCCTTCTTCGACCTTGCCACGGAGGACATAGGCTGTTCCCAAATATTCTCCTGCCTGATGTACCTCTCCATTGAGCAATGCTTGACGTATTTTGGTACTACTTACTATACTCTCACTTATATCTTGAGCAGGAATCTCTTCTAGCTCAAAACCATAGGTTTCTGCAAAGAGAACCATCTCTTGCATTCCTCCCTCCCTATTCCTACCAAAACGATGATCATATCCTATAATAAGCTTAGTAAGGTGTAATTTCTCTACCAAGATATCGCGTACAAACTCGTCTGCACGCAGTCTACTGAGCTCTTGCGTAAACGGCATAATAATAAGGTAGTCTATACCTAAAGCGGAAACCAAGTCTACTTTTTCCTCTATGGTACTCAGTAGCTTTAACTCATTGTCATCTGGATATAGTACCAGCCGTGGATGAGGATAAAAGGTAAGCAATACACTTACCCCTCCTATCTGTACCGCTTCTTCTACTACTTGTCTTAGTATTTTTTGATGCCCAAAATGTACCCCATCAAACGTGCCCTGGGTAAGAATGACTGGCTTTCCTGGCTTAAACTCTGCTATGTCGTAGATTACTTTCAATCGGCGAATTGCTGTGCGAATTTGAAAAAATCCTCAGTCTCTTTTATATCCTCCATATCCACGGCATTTTCTATAGCATAGTTTCCAATACTCGTACGCACTAAACTACTCATATATGCACCGCTGTCTAAGACTATGCCTAAGTCTCTAGCCAGTGAGCGTATATAGGTCCCCTTGCTGCAATGTATCTCAAAGCTAATCTCCGGAAAATTAGTAGCGTCAACCTCATATTTACTGATGTGAGCATCACGTATTTTGAGTTCTACAGTCTCTCCTTTACGAGCATGTTCGTATGCCCTTTTGCCATTCACTTTTACCGCACTATGCTGCGGCGGCACTTGCTTTATATCACCTCTAAAAAGGTTTATCTTTTCTTCTAAAAATGATCGGGTAATATGCTCCGTAGGATAGGTCCCATCTACTTCAGTTTCTAAGTCGAAGGATGGTGTAGTCTTACCAATAACAAACGTACCAGTGTACGCTTTTTTTTGTGATTGAATACCTTCTATTTTTTTGGTGTATTTACCATAGCATACGATGAGCATCCCCGTAGCCAGAGGGTCAAGCGTACCTGCATGCCCTATTTTTTTGATGCGTGAGATGTTGCGAAGCTTTTTTACCACATCAAAACTAGTCCACCGTAATGGCTTATTGATCAGTAAAAAACCTCCTTCTTCTATGCTAAGTTCATTCATACTATTTCTGTGCAAGTTTATACATCACAAGTGCTATTCCAGCAAAAATGAGATTAGGAATGGTTACCGCCAATAGCGGATGCAACGCACCACTGCTGCCGTAGGCCAAGAAAAACTGGAATACAACCAAAAAAGTAAAACTAATTAATAGTCCAACTCCGAGATTAAGTCCTATGCCACCTCTCGATTTTTTGGAAGCAACGCTAACGCCTATTATGGTTAAGATGATCATAGCAAACGGCATAGCAAAACGTTTGTATCTCTCTGTTGTGTAGAAAAAAGTGTTACCTGTTCCACGCATTTCTTCTAAAACGATCATCTCATCCAGTTCTACAAGGTTAAACATTTGTACATCATCATTTTTCCTGAAAAAGTCTTCTGGATTAAATGGAATCATGGTATCTAAAGTGGTTCCTCTATTGAGTATCTCTGCACCGTCTATAAACTCTCTAGACCACCACTTACTGAGCTGCCATACCTGTCCTTCTTTGTTCCAATTTAGTCTATCCGCGTATAGCTTAGATTTCAGATCGCCATCTACTACGTGCTCCAGACTTACTTTGAATCCTGCACTATCACTAAAATTAAAATTACCGATACTCATAATAATACCCGGAGATATCTGTGTCTTTATTTGCGAAGCGGTATAATGCGTCCTGTCACGTATGTACTCGTTTTCAAAAACCACACGAGTCTTGTCTGCTTTGGGTATAATCCATGCGAAAAGTGAGAAAGACACCAAAGCCAGTAAGATACTAGTAAGAACATAAGGTCGTAAAAATCTTCTATAAGACACTCCGCTGGCTAGTATGGCAATAATCTCGCTATTCTGTGCCATTTTTGATGTAAAGAATATAACGGAGATAAATACGAATACAGGGCTGAATAAGTTGAGTAAGAACGGCACCCAGTTGACATAGTAATCAAATATAACCTCAGTGAATGGAGCATTGTTCTCCATAAACTCGTCTATTTTTTCCGAAAGATCAAAGACAATAATAATCACTGTAAATAGACCCAGGGCAAGGATAAACGCTCCTAAAAATCGTTTAATAATATACCAGTCTATTTTCGTTAATTTCATACGGATATGTGCCGTAACAAGCCTAGTAACTTGGCTTTATCTTTCTAATGGCTTGTGCAAATAAATTGGAAATAGCCACACTTTCCTCGAGTATTGGATTAATGATAGCAGAATCAAGATATTCTTCTTCTGCAATAAGCTCCAGCCAGTATTGACAACCATCACAAGACTCCTTGGCATCTCCTAGTTTTTTTAAAAAGAAATCGGGATTTTGAGTAACCATCAATCCCTTTGCTTTAATGGCCATATCTGTACAGCGGTCTATCAAGTGACCACGCATAAGATTGCACATGGGTATTTCTACAGGCAACACCAATGCTATTTTGAGACAAGTCTTGCTCAGCAGTTTCGCTCGTAGGTATATATCGTCGATCATAAACGTTGGTCTAGTTTTTTGATAATGCTATTTTTCCACGGCAAAAAATTATCTGCCAATATATGCTTGCGTGCTTCTGTTACAAGCCACAAGTAAAACTTAAGGTTATGCTCACTTGCAATTTGTGCTGCGAGGTACTCTTTTGCTTTAAAAAGGTGCTTTAGGTACGCTTTGCTGTACTGTGGGGTATGCTCATCATCTACAGCGGAGTAATCGTCTTCCCACTTTTTGTTACGCATATTCATGGTACCCTCTTTGGTGAAAAGCATTCCATTTCTTGCATTACGGGTAGGCATTACACAGTCAAACATATCTACGCCCAGGTGTATGCACTCGAGCAAGTTTGCTGGCGTCCCCACTCCCATAAGATAACGTGGCTTATCCTCGGGTATAATAGCGGTAATTTGCTCGGTAATGCGGTACATATCCTCGTGCGGCTCGCCTACAGATAATCCGCCAATGGCTATACCGTCTGTATCGTGGTTTAGACAATACTCCGTGCTCTGCTCTCTTAAGTCACCAAATGTACTTCCTTGGATTATAGGGAATAGTTGCTGCGTATGCCCGTAATGAGGTTCTGTCTCGTTGAATCTTTTTATGCATCTGTCTAGCCAACGGTGAGTGGTGTGCATAGAGTTAGTGGCATATTCACGTGTAGCAGGATAGGGTGTACACTCATCAAAAGCCATAATGATATCTGCTCCTATAGTCCGTTGAGTATCCATCACATTTTCGGGAGTAAACAGTAGCTTATGGCCATCAATGTGACTTCTGAAGATAACTCCTTCCTCGGTAATCTTGCGTTGGTCTGAAATACTATATACCTGAAAGCCACCACTATCTGTAAGCATGGGTCTATCCCAATTGATAAACTTATGCAAACCACCTGCTCCTTTTATAATATCGAGACCTGGGCGTAAGTAAAGGTGGTAGGTATTGCCAAGTATAATTTTGGCATCTATGTTGTTTTTGAGGATTGCTTGATCTACGGTTTTTACCGTACCCTGAGTACCTACAGGCATAAAAATAGGTGTAGGTATCTCGCCGTGGTCTGTAGTAATAAGACCCGCTCTAGCTTTTGTATCCCTCTCGGTGTGCTGAAGTTTGAAAAACACTATTGAAAAATAAGACTGAAAATTAATAGCTTGGGCGATACTCGCTCCACGCTACTTGCATATATGAAATTATCTGGCACTTTTTGGTTGCCAAGACCATTGCTAAGTTTTAACTCAGGGCTGAACTTAAAAAAATCGTAATAAAAATCGAAGCCGAAACCTACATCGTAGGAGAATGTATTGGGATACAACGCTAAAATTGGCTTGGTATCGCTTCTATCTGTGTCAACATCACTCGTAAAGTCGAAACGATATGTAGCACCTGCCAATAGATACAAACGAGCATTTTTATGTCGCTTAGATTTGTATTCAAATGTAAGGGGAATCTCCATGTACGTAGCTTCCATCTCAGCTATTTTGGTATTGTCGTCTCCTGTAAAATGGTAGTTCAGATCTCTTCGGGCAAACTGTATATTGAGCATTGTACGTAAATCCCAATGGTCGGCTAGTCTAAAATTGACCAATCCACCCAATCCAAAACCAGGATAGTAAGTTGATTCTATTGACTTGAGGCTATCGTAGTTGAGGTTATTGTCTTTTACGGTAAACTTTAGTTTAGCCGTATTGCCCATTATACCAAAGCCAAAACGCACAGGTCTACGGTCGTACAATGGATTAATTTGCTGTGCTTGCACACTTAAGCCCAAGACCAACAGTATAACTACACCTATTATTTTATGCCTGTATATATTGAGCATACCCCAAATGTCAAACGACGGTCTTCTACTTTATCGTATGTGCACCCTCGCATTATATTTTTAAATTCATTGCCTTCTGGAAAAGCTCTCACAGATGCCGGCAAATAGGTATACGCAGCACTATCTCCAGATAACAGTTTCCCGAATAATGGTAAAAGTGTACGGTTATAGATATTGAAAAGTATACCAAAAATTCCTTTGGGTTGTGTGAGTTCTAGTATCATAACTACTCCTCCGGATCTTAGTACTCTATGTATTTCAGAAAGTCCTTTTTCTAGATTCTCAAAATTTCTAACTCCGAAAGCTACTATAACAGCATCAAAAGAAGCGTCCTCGTATTTCAAATCTTCACTATCTCCAGAATCCAACCTCATATTGGTTATTCCCTTAGCAGCAAGTTTCTTACGACCTATCTCAAGCATACCTTCAGATATGTCTACGCCAATTACCTCTTCTGGCTCCAGCGACAACGTAGCAA